>JAGRDI010000223.1 GCA_020432765.1 Anaerolineales bacterium
TTAGCTTATAATTTTAGCATGAATTCATATTTAGGAGATTACTAATGCCTCAACCTACTATTTTGTGTCTCGCCAGTTACTTTAAAGGTACAACCTTTCTTAAAGCAGCTAAGAAGCAGGGGGCGCACGTGCTGCTATTGACCCGTGAAAAAAATAAGGATGAGCCGTGGCCACGTGATTATATTGATGAAGTTTTTTTGATGCCTTCTTTGTCTTTACGACCAGATATTTTTTATGCGGTTAGTTATTTGATGCGTGAACATGAGATTTCGCAAGTAGTGCCGTTGGATGATTATGATGTAGAAACGGCCGCTGCCCTGCGAGAGCATTTACGTTTACCAGGTGTAGGTGATTCAGTAGCACGGTTTTTCCGCGACAAGTTGGCTATGCGATTGCAGGCAGAAGCACATGGAATTGCGGTACCACCATTTGTGCCTGTGTTTAATTATGATCGTTTGCGTGCTTTTATGGGGCGCGTGCCACCACCGTGGGTATTGAAACCACGTTCGGAAGCTGGGGCAATGGGTATTAAGAAGGTGAGTTCGGCTGAAGAAGTATGGCGTCGGCTGGATGAATTGGGTGATCAACAATCATTTTTCCATCTGGAAAAGTTTGTTCCCGGCGAGATTTATCATGTGGATAGCATTGTATGGGATGGCGAAATTCAGTTTGCCTTGCCGCATAAATATGCCAGACCGCCTATGAGTGTGGCGCATGAGGGTGGGGTGTTTGTCTCGCGCACTTTGAAACGTGATGGTGAAGAAGGCTTGGCGATTTTGGAGATGAATACACGTTTGCTGCGTGCTTTTGAACTGCCACGTGGCGTGACTCACGCTGAGTTTATTCGGGGCGAAGACGGCCGTTACTATTTCCTCGAAGTGGCTGCCAGAGTTGGCGGTGCTAACTTGGAACAGCTTATTGAAGCAGCTAGTGGTGTGAACTTGTGGGCTGAATGGGCGAAATTGGAGATCGCGTTTGCGGAGGGACGGCCGTATCAAGCCCCAACTGACAGTGAACAATATGCCGGTGTACTTGTTTGCCTTGCGCGTCAGGAATGGCCGGATTTGGCCGCGTATGTTGAGCCTGAAATTGCTTATCGTGTGCACAAAAAATATCATGCTGGTTTGGTTGTTTTGGCTACTGATGAAGCGCGTGTACAAACCTTGTTAAGGGAATATGCGCGGCGTTTTGGGGAGGATTTTTTGGCGGTTGCACCGCCGCTTGATAAACCGCCAACATAACATTGAGGTATTGTGATATTATTCACAAGCAATGATTTTTGTCATCAAAAACCGGGATGAATGTCATTGTCTCTATGCTTGATTTGGGGGCATACTTATATAAAGGTGGGAGCCTTTGATCTACGGTGGACATTTTTAACCGAATTGACCGAATTGAGATTGAATAGACTCGCAGTAGTTTTCTAAATATTATAGCCTGTCTATTCGCCTTTTTGAGCCAGGAGGCGAATGAACTGAGATGAAAATTAAGATTATGCCCAAGGTGGCAATGCCGGGTTGGGTAGAACATTTATGTCTTCAATATCGTGTCGTGGGACCGATACAAAAATATGGGCAGACTGTGTTTGGTGAAGTAACGGGAGCAGATGAACTTTGCCTTGATTATCAATCAACTGTCCTTCCTCCTAAAAAATATCTCACACCACAAAAAGAAATTTTGTTGAATTATCGCATGGACGGCAGTCATATTGAAGCTGCTATTGACCCCGATCAAACGGTTGTTTTGGGTGTGCATACATGTGATATCCATGCTATGAAATTGTTTGACCGTATTTTTGGTCAAGGTTTCACAGATCAACATTATCAATCTCATCGAGTAAATAGTTGCATGGTGAGCATTGAATGTTTGCAACCCTGTTCAGACCAATCATTTTGTCGTGACATGGGTACGGCTAGTGTTGCTGATGGTTATGATTTGCATTTGATTGATTTGGGGGATGCATATGCTATCCACGTTGGCACGGTTAAGGGAGAATCATTACTGAAAGGATTTCACTATGTGTTTGATGTAGTTGAAGCGGATATGGTGCGCATTAATGCGCGTCTTGGTGCCAAATGGCAAAAATTTCCTTACCGGTTACACAGTGAAGTTCATGAACTGCCTGAATTATTGACCGAAAATTATGATAGTGAACTATGGCAAGAGTTGGGAAATCGCTGCCTGGCATGTGGTATGTGTACTCAGGTATGTCCAACCTGTTATTGCTTTGATGTGAGTGATGAAACAGATTTGATGTTAGAGGAAGGCAAGCGCGTGCGACGTTGGGATTCATGTCAGATTCATGAGTTTGCGATGGTGGCCGGCGGACATAATTTCCGTGAGCGTTTGGCGGCACGGCAGCGCCATCGTTTTATGCGTAAAGGTAAGTATCAGATGGATGCATTTGATATGGTGGGTTGTGTGGGTTGTGGTCGTTGTGCCAGGGCTTGTTTGGTACATATCTACCCTGTTGAAGTATTCAATGAATTGCATGAACGTATGAACAAGGAAATTCCACAATCGATTTTGGAGGTGCGTGATGGCACGTTTAATTGATACAGTTAAAGAGTCTGAATCGATTTATATGCCACTGCCTGCACGCATAACGGCCGTATCCAAACTAACTGAATTGGAAAATCTGTATACCATTAAATTGCCTTACGGTATTCGCCTGCGTCATGAGCCTGGACAGTTTGTGCAGGTTTCGGTATTTGGTGTGGGCGAAGCCCCGATTAGCATTACTTCTTCTCCCAGCCGCAGCTTTGACTCGTTTGAATTATGTGTGCGGCGTGTTGGTGATTTGACCAATGTGATCCATAGCCTAAAACCTGGAGACATGCTGGGCATTCGTGGCCCATTTGGACGCGGTTTCCCGGTGGATCGATTTCGGGGGAAGGATATCCTTTTATGTGCCGGCGGTTTAGGCATGGCACCGCTGCGTTCATTGATCGATGAGATTTTGGATGAGCGTGGCAATTACGGCCGTGTCATTATTCTGTATGGCGCACACAGCCCGGCTGAAATGTTGTTCCGGGATGAGTTACACGAATGGGATAAACGCGGTGATGTTGAACTGCATTTGACCGTCGACGTACCTACCCGTGGGTGGGAACGCACTGTAGGTGTGATCACAACGCTCTTTTCTGATATCGTGGTGCTGCCGCGAAATACCGTTTCTGTGGTGGTGGGACCGCCCGTGATGTATCCCTTTGTAATCAAGGATTTACTGCAAATCGGTATTCCCAAGGGCAATATCTGGATGAGTTTTGAACGCCGCATGAAGTGTGGTGTGGGTAAGTGTGGTCACTGCCAGTTAAATCATTTATATACTTGTCAGGCTGGCCCTGCGTTTAGTTTTGCCGAGATTGAATGGGTTGAGGAAGCATTAAAATGAGCACAAATGGAAAGCCCAGAATTGCCTTTTTTGATTTTACCGGTTGTGAAGGCTGCCAATTGACTGTTATCGATGCCTTGCAGACCTATCCTGAACTGTTGGATGTAGTGGAGATTGTCGAGTTTCGCGAAGCGATGAGCGAACAGGCTGAGGCTTATGATATCGCTTTTGTGGAGGGTTCTTGCTGTCGAGAAAGTGATGAGACACGCTTGCACGATATTCGGGAGCGCTCAGTCTATGTGGTTGCATTAGGTGCGTGTGCCCATTTGGGTGGGGTGAATGCAATTCGCAACCGTTTGGATATGGATGAAACCCGGCATTATGTATATGGCGATTATGCGGAATGGTATGAATCCTATGAGCCACGGGCGATTGCGGATGTGATTGATGTGGACACGGCCGTTCCCGGCTGCCCCATCGATCGTGACGAATTTGTCAATATGGTCAAATTATTCTTGCAAGGACGTTTACCGCAGCCGCCTGACTACCCATTGTGTATCGAATGTAAATTGCGCGAAAATGTATGTGTGTACTTGCGTGGTCAGGTGTGTCTTGGACCGATTACCCGTGCAGGTTGTAAGGCGGTGTGTTGTGAATATGGGATCGGCTGCGAAGGGTGTCGTGGTTTGATATCCAATCCACAGATAGAGCCCATGCGGCGCGTGTTGGCCGAACATGGCATGACAGAGGCTGATATGCAAACGAAATTGTCGCTGTTTTTGACCAATCAATTGTCAGCGCTTGTATTGGAAGAGGAGGCTGCGCGTGTCTAGTAAAGTGAAGAATAAGAACTTACGCGTTGATATTCATCATGTAACGCGCGTCGAAGGGCATGGCAATATTGTGGTTGATGTGTTTAACGGCGAAATAAAACGCTGTGAGATGCAGGTTGTGGAGACGCCGCGTTTTTTTGAGGCGCTGTTGAGGGGACGGCCGTATCAAGAAGCCTCCCACATCACCTCGCGCATCTGTGGTATCTGTGCCGTCGGCCATGCAACCACCTCACTGCGTGCCACCGAAAAGGCATTAGGCATTCAGCCAACTGAGCAAACCAAACTGCTGCGTAGACTCAACTTTCTAGGTGAAATCCTCGACAGCCATATCTTACATGCCTATATGCTAGTTGCCCCCGATTTCTTAGGGGTGGGCAGTGTGATCCCGTTGGCAAAAGCGGCGCCGGATGTGGTCTTGCGTGCTTTACGCATGAAAAAATTGTCCGGTGACTTATGCAAAATGATTTGTGGCCGACATACACATCCGATTGCGATGACGGTGGGCGGCTTTACTCATTTCCCCAAAACGGCTGAACTGTATGAACTGCGTGAACGATTCGAGGCCGTTTGGGAAGATGTTGAAGCCACAGTCGAGCTTTTCCAGACTTTGCCCATGCCCCCATTTGAACGTGAAACGGAATTTCTAGCCCTGCGCAATGAAGATGTCTATGGCTTTATTGATGGCGATATCATCAGCTCAGATGGCGGAAGTTGGCCGGTCGAGGCATACCGTGATGTGACCAATGAGACCTTGCTGCCGCATTCAAGCGCCAAACATTGCCATAATTTGCGCGAAAGTTATATGGTAGGTGCGCTGGCACGCTTTAATCTCAACCATGATTTGTTGCATCCGCAGGCCAAGGCCGCCGCTGATGCAATGGGTTTGACGCCGATCTGTTTCAATCCATATATGAATACAGTGGCACAAGTGGTTGAAATCGCCCACTGCATCACAGAAGGCTTGGAAATCATCGAGACGTTGCTGCAAAATGAGCTTGCCTGGGAAGAGCCAGTGCCGCCCAGCCGTTTGTCCGGTGAGGGTACGGGTGCTTGCGAAGTGCCGCGTGGTGTATTGTTCCACAATTATGTGATCGAGGATGGCCTCATCACAGGCGCGAACTGCATCATTCCCACTAACCAGAACCTGGCCAATGTCGAAGCCGATATGCATGCTTTGGTACCACAGATTATGGGCAAACCACAGCCGGAAATCGCACAATCACTGGAGATGTTGGTACGGGCATATGACCCTTGCATTTCATGTTCGACGCATATGTTAAATGTGAAGTTTGAGTGACATTTTATTGAGGTTTAGTAACTGCAGAGAGCGTGGGGTACGCGGAGATTGAAAGATAAAAAGTCTCTGTGTTCTCTACGCTCTCTGTGGTTTTATAAAATTAATGCATACTTTGATTTTGGGGCTTGGTAATCCGCTGCGGGGTGATGATGGCGTGGGAACGGCCGTTATCGCTAACCTCCGCAATCATCCCGACCTACCACCAGATGTCGATTTGGTGGATGGTGGTACGGCGGGGTTGGAAACGGCCGTTCTGCTCCAAAGCCGCCAAAAAGTAATTATCATCGACGCGGCCGACATGGACAGTCCACCGGGAACCTGGCGGCGTTTCACCCTCGCTGAAGCCCAGCTTTTGAAGGATGAAGCCCAGATGCGCGGTACATTGCACAATGTGGGGCTGGCGGAAGCGTTGGCTTTGGCAGAGGTTTTGCAGATTATGCCGCAGACGTTGATTATTTTTGGGGTGCAGCCAGAGAATGTTGATTGGGAGGAGGGGTTGAGTAC
>JAGRDI010000224.1 GCA_020432765.1 Anaerolineales bacterium
GGATCGAAGATGTGGATGTTTTCCCCGAATTGGTCGTTCACGGCCGTTAAAACATCTTGTGTCAGCAATGTACGTGTGTCGGCCATCGTTAAAATGATGCCTTCAATTTCTAAGGTTGGGTTCAGCTTTTTGCGGCGAACCGTTTCAATGCTGGAAAGGATCATAAAGGCACCACGGGCCGCCAGATATTCTGTCTGGATGGGCACAATGACACCGTCGGCGGCCGTTAGCGCGTTAATCACCAACAAACCCAAGGAAGGATTGCAATCGATCAGGATGAAATCGTAATCATCGGCTATATCCTCAAGCAAGGTCGCCAAGACCCGTTCGCGGCTGAGTGTGTTGATTAACGCGACTTCAACGAGACTGAGTTCCGGTTGTGAGGGGAGGATGTGGAACCCTTCGGCCGTTTCATAAATCGCATCACCAATATCTCCATCCAAGCCATCCACCTCTGCTTTGAGTGAATCGTAAACTGTGGGTGAAATCTGGTCTGGATCGAAGCCGATATGTTGGGTCAGATTGCCCTGTGGATCGAGATCGATGGCTAAAACGCGCTGGCCTAAGCGTGTCAGAGCAGCGGCTAAATTGATGGCAGTAGTGGTTTTACCGACACCACCTTTTTGCATAGCAATCGCTATTATGCGGGTCATCGTGCCTTCCTGTTGAATGAATAGTTAGACTGTGTAAATACAGTTTCGCCACGAATTTGGCTCGTTTTAATTCGTGAGATTCATGTAATTCGTGGCAAATTCTGTTCTACTTAGCCTAAACGATAACACGAAGGCAGTTCAGCGTCAAAAGGTTGAAAACGGCCGTTTTTGTGAAAAATGTCCCATAAACTCTCAAGACCTTTGTTTATTATAACGCACTGTGTTATAGTGTGAATTGACGCACTGTGTTATGGAAAAGCTCAGTGCAAAATACAATAAATTTCCCGTAATTCCTGGCCCGTAAGTTCAGGAAAACAATATTAAAAATGGATGGGGAAAGCATGGCCACAAAGCATAAAAAAGAAAAAGAAGACGTTTTTGATTACGTGATAATCGGTTCTGGTTTTGGTGGTAGTGTGTCAGCGCTGCGCCTGGCTCAAAAAGGTTATCGTGTCTTGGTTTTGGAACGCGGCAAACGTTACAACAGCAGCGATTTCCCGCGCACCAATTGGAATCTGTTCAAATATCTATGGCTGCCGGCTTTACGCTGCTTTGGTATTCAAGGGCTTAACTTTTTTGACGATATTTGGATTCTGAACGGCAGCGGTGTTGGCGGCGGTAGTCTTGTATATGCCAGCACACATATTGTGCCGCCCAAACGTTTTTTTGAAGCAAAAGAGTGGGCTGATTTGGCTGATTGGGAAGCAGAATTGATGCCGTTTTATGCCATAGCTAATCGCATGTTGGGCACGGCCGAAAATCCCAAATATTGGCCTGCAGATCATCGTTTACATGAAATTGCTGTGGAATTAGGCCAAGAACAAACCTTCTCGCCCACGCCTGTCGGCATTTATTTTGGCGAGGAAGGCAAAACAGTGCCAGATCCGTTTTTTGATGGCGCAGGACCAGATCGGACCGGTTGCATACATTGTGGCGGCTGCATGGTTGGTTGCCGGCATAATGCTAAAAACACCCTCGACAAAAATTACCTTTATTTAGCTGAACGTTTAGGTACAGAAGTGCGTCCTGAGGCGAATGTGTTAGATATTCGGCCGTTATACGGCCCACAACCAGGTGCGGCACGTTACGAAATTGCTTATGAAAAAATCACCGATTGGGTCTTCAAACGCCAATCAACTGTGCGTGCCCGCAATGTCGTGGTTTCAGCAGGCGTGTTAGGAACTTTGA
Source organism: Anaerolineales bacterium (assembly GCA_020432765.1). Lineage (GTDB taxonomy): Bacteria > Chloroflexota > Anaerolineae > Promineifilales > Promineifilaceae > JAACFF01. Next base: position 1,842 of record JAGRDI010000224.1, read on the forward strand.
ATCTACTGTTGAAATGCCGTGACGAGAACAAATCTTTGCCATTGATTTCTAAAAGATTGGGTAAATTAGTGCGCAGCAACAGCGAGGCGCTTTTGGGTGTGACGGCACGCGAACAAAATGTGAATTATGCCGATGGTGTTGCCATTAGTTCTCACTTTTGGGTAGATGAAGTGACCAGTGTTGAACCAGTGCGCTACCCACCGGGTTCGTCGTTCATGCGCAGCTTGATTTTGCCTTTGGTCAATGTAGAGGGCAATTCTTGGTCACGCTTGAAACAGTTGGCCGCTCAGGCGCTTAAAAAACCATATGATTTCTTTATCGTTCGTGTTTTGCCTGGTTGGGCCAGCCGCAATACGATTTTGCTGATAATGCAAACAATGGAAAATCGCATGAGCATTCATCGCGGGCGTAGTTTGTGGACACTTGGTTTTAAGGGATTAGTCACGGAACGGGATAAAGATCAACCGATTCCGGCTGTGATTGCAGCTGGCAGCGATGTGGTTAATCGTTTTGCCGAAAAGGTGGATGGCGTGGCTTGGGCGGGTATTAACGATGCGCTCAATATTCCCAACACGGCTCATGTTTTAGGTGGATGTGGCATTGGTGCCAATGAACGCAGCGGCGTCATTGATATCAAGCATGAGGTGTTTAATTATAAGGGCTTGTTTGTGGCAGATGGCTCCGTGATTCCAGCCAATTTAGGTGTTAATCCCAGCCTGACGATTACGGCAATGACTGAACGTGCCATGGATTTGGTACCGCCAAAAGAAGCGATTAAACAGGTGCCGCCGTTGGAACGGCCGCTTGGCCTTGAATTAATACAAAATGGCAGCGGCCGGGGTAAATTCTTGCGTAAATCAATTCCCTATGTTGTGCTGAC
>JAGRDI010000225.1 GCA_020432765.1 Anaerolineales bacterium
ATGTGCTTGCATTTGCTAACTTGATACCAGCATAAACGGTCAGCGTGACAGCAGCGTGACAGGCAGCCGCAGGTAGGCTAAAATGCGATTAGCACTATTTCATGTTTATAAATGAGCGGGCGGTTTAACTGATGGATGACCGAGGATGAAAGGCGGAAGTGTTGTCCTCGGTCATTTGTCTACCGTCGTATAAGGTAAAAAGTTGACACAATCTGAAGAGCTGCACCTGTCCATCAATCTATTAGGCCCATTCCATGCAACAATTAACTCACGACCCATACCTGAATCGCGCAGCAAGCGTATTGAGGCTTTGTTGGCTTATCTGGCAGTGGAACACACAACCGCACATCGGCGCGAAACGCTGGTCGGGCTGCTGTTCCCCGACATGCCCGATGCCCAGGCACGCACCAATCTGCGCCAAACATTGACACGCCTGCGTCGTGCTGTCCAAGATGCCAAAGCACAGCCGTCTTATTTGCTTGTCACCCGCGAATCGACCCAATTTAATAGTGAAAGCAACAGCCTTGTCGATGTCACTGTCTGCACACACGCATTGCGCGGCTGTGCTTCCCATGCGGGGCGACGAGATGCCAATTGTGCCGACTGCATGGCATCTGTAGGTGAAGGACTTGCCCTTTATCGTGGTGATTTTATGGCAGGCTTCTTATTAGAAGATGCCTTTGCATATGACGAATGGGTGTTGGCACGGCGTGCGGAATTACGGCAGGCTGTTTTGGCTGCCGCACGCGATCTCGCTGATTATTATGAACGGCGCGGTGAATACGCCACGGCCGTCCCCTACACACGTCAACAAATCGACATCGAACCCTGGCAAGAAACCCCTCATCGTCAATTGATGCGCCTGCTTGCCTACCAGGGCGAACGCAACGCAGCGCTGCAGCATTACGAAAAACTGCGCGACATTTTATGGGATGAATTGGGCGTCGATCCAATGCTGGAGACCGAAGCATTGCGTGATCGCATCGCCGCCGGCTTAGAAGAACGGCCGTATAATTTACCAACGCGAGACACCACTTTCGTTAGTCGTACTGAAGAGTTGGCCCAACTGCACGCCTACCTGGTCGATCCGCAGCATCGCCTGGTGACATTGGTGGGCATTGGCGGCAGCGGTAAAACGGCGTTGGCCACGGAAATCGGCTGGCGTGCGGCCACACAATTCCTGGGACCGTTTATACACGGTGTCTTTTTTGTGCCGTTAGCCGGGTTGATGGCCTCGCAAGCCGAAAACACAAATGCGCTTGTAACGGCCGTTGCCGAAACCATCGGCATCACTTTTGCCGGCAAGCGACCGCCGCAAGATCAACTGCTTGACTATCTGCACGATAAATCGCTGCTTTTGATTCTCGACAATTTCGAACATCTCCTCGCGGCCGGTCGCGGCTTTTTGTTAGCACTGCTCGCCAATACCAACGCCGTGCAAATCATCGTCACCTCACGTGAACGCCTCAATCTCGCCGCTGAATGGACACTGCCGGTAGGTGGTCTGCCTGCACTAGATTCCGGTGCCCAGGATTTATTTGTACAGCGTGCACGCCGCCTTGTGCCCGGGTTTGCAGTTAGCGGGGAGGTTTGTCCGGAAACGGCCGTTAACCGCATTTGTCAACTGGTGCAGGGGCTGCCACTGGGTATCGAACTGGCCGCCAGTTGGGTGCGCATGTTGGACTGTGTCGAGATCGCCCGAGAAATCGCCCAAAGTCTCGATTTTCTGCAAAGCAGCCAACATGATCTGCCTGCACGTCATCAAAGTTTGCGTGCCGTTTTCGACTATTCCTGGAAATTGCTGGATGCAGCGGCACGACAGGTTTTGCAGCGCCTGGCTGTTTTCCATGGATCCTTCAACCGGCAGGCCGCCGCCGCGGTCGGTGGTGCATCCTTACCGCAGTTGAGCCTGTTGGTTGACAATTCCTTGCTGCAGCGTCAGGCGGCTGCCGGCGGCGAAATCCGCTTTGAAATGTTGGAAATGCTGCGCCAATATGCGCTGGATAAGTTGGGTGGACATGCTGCTGAAAAAACGGCCGTACGCGACCAACATGCCGCTTTTTATATCGACTTCCTGGAAAAACAACTGCCCCTGATGCGCGGCGAAAAACAACAGACCACCTTAATCCAAATCGCCCAGGAGATAGAAAATGTGCGTGCAGCCTGGCATTGGGCTGTCGAACGTGGCAATTTTGCGACATTAGATTACGGTATTGATGGTCTCGCCTTGTTCTATTACATGCGCAGTTGGTTTGCCGAAGGAGTCGAGATGTTTACCCTGGTCGTCACGCGCTTACAATCCATGCCGCGTGACACACATCTTGATGCCATCTACGCCAAGCTGTTGGCACGCCAGGGCTGGTTCACCTTTTTGAGTGGCCAACAACAAGCGGGCATTGACCTGCTAAAAAAAAGTCTCGCACAGTTACAAGCTGCCCCCGATCCAAGCGCCAGGCTGTATAGTTTGAACTTCCTGGCGGCTGCACTTGTCGGAGCGGGTGAGGCTGCGGCTGCACAAGCAGTCGCGCTCGAAGGGCTCACCTTGGGCCAACAAGTGAACGATGACTACTATCAGGCGATTGCCAATAATATCCTCAGCCAGATCGCCTACAGTCAGGCGGAGTATGCCGCAGCACGCGACTACTGCCTGCAAAGTTTAACCTTAGAAGAGGCACTGGGTAACCGCTGGAGCATGGGCTTTTCATTTACCAATTTGGGACGTGTGGCTTATGCGACGGGAGATTTCACTGAGGCACAAAAACGGTATCAAGAAAGTTTGTTGATTCGTAAAGAGATGGATGACAAACGCGGTCAGGGATTGTGTCTGGTCTATTTGGGGGATACGGCCGTTGCCCAAATCGACTTACCCAGCGCCCACAGCCACTATACAAATGCCCTCGCCCTCTTCCGTGCCATTGGCAGTCCGCACAGCATATCAATGACACAAACACGCCTAGACAAGCTGGCACAACAAGAAGAATCGGACACGGATAAAAAGAAACACAGTTAAATTTATCCGTGTCAAAAAAAGGCGTGGTTCAAAATGTCGGCATAGCGGGAAGGGTGATTTCCGAATCGC
>JAGRDI010000226.1:0-2488 GCA_020432765.1 Anaerolineales bacterium
ACCAACCAACAACAGCCTCTGCGTCACTGGCTGGCCGGCCTTGCACTTCCGTCAATATTTGCTGGTAGCTTTTTACCTGAGCAAATAAAGTTTGATATTGATTACAGAATGTAAGATAAACATTTGCATCAGGGCGGTATTCATCAAGTTGTGTACGCGCCAAAAAGTCAGCATAATTTGCTTTGCAAATTATTTCTGTGGGTTTATCCTCAGGGGAAAGAGGCATATTGGTCTGAATTTCTGTTACAATGGCTGATATTGTGGATGTACCCAGTTGACGGGCAACTGAAACACGGTGATTGCCATCTTTAACAAAATATACTTCATCAATTTGGTATACCTCAATAGGCGGCCATCCTTTCATATCAAGCACAGCGGCTTTCACACGAGCCCAGCGTTCGCCATCACTATCCCGTTTAGGCAAAAAATCACGAGTGAAATCTTTTGCACGCCCCACACTCCCAACTATCGAGTCTATCGGTATCTCTTGTAACCCATGTTCAATTGTATCAGTCGCATGTAGTTTATTGCTGATTTCATTATACGCGAGCAGGTCATTAGGTTTGCCAGTTATACGCGCTAATAATTGCTTCACTGCAGCTTCACGGCGTGCATAGCGGAAATCACGAATAGCCTGAATATAACTTTGTTCTGACAATTCAACCTCACAATATATTTTCTAAAGCAAAAATATCTATCCAGGATTAATCTAAATCTCAACAACTATTATACATCACTATACACTACCGGGAACCGTTGTTATAATTGTTCGATATGGAAGAGACTGTGCAGGGACGATCTTTACGCAACATTTTTTCACGCCAAAAAGCCGCTTTGCAAATCAATGCTTATCAAGTAGGTGATGTCTATAGCACGCAGGTGGTTGAAATTGGTTTAGGTGCCACTTTGGTTGGACATATTGTCGCTCCTGTTGTCCATGTATATGGTCTTGTTTATGGATCGGTACTTGCACAGGAAACGGCCGTTTACCCCGGCGGACAAATTTGGGGTGATGTGTACACAGCTAAGCTAAACATCGAACCTGATGCCAGCATACATGGATGGATAAGCACAATTGAAGCCGCTAGTTACACGGAATATGCGCAAAACCTGTCGCTCCCTCAGCCAGTTCCCCCAGAATTGCCCGGCGATGAACAAATCATTGCGCCTGATGCAAGCGAAGTTGAACAAAAGAAAATATTACAACAATCGGCAGCGCTTGCTTTAGCAGCACGCGCTGAACTGGAAGAAAGTTTTGATAAACGCTTAAATGAAATGGTGGGCAAAGTCATAGCGCGTAATAAAATCTTGACTGGCGAGTTAGAAACGGCCGTTTCCGAGCTAACCGCCTTGCAAACAGCGTACCAAACGAACCAAACCGATTTGGCTACACGAATTTCTCAACAAGAACAGTTAAACCAAGAGATTCAAATCGCACGAACTCTTCTTGCCGAACGTGATGCCACAATCATGACCTTGCAAAACAATGTCAAAGCTGGGCAATTAAAAATTGAGACCCTATCACAGCAGCGGCAGACAAGCGAAAATACATTAAAATCAAAACAGGCTGCTTATACAGCGCTATTGGCACGCCATGAAAGCCTTGAAACCGCTCTACAAGCCAGTCTTGAACATACCAGCGATCTCGAAGAATCTCTCTTGCGCTGGCAAGAATTGGCCGAATACTCTGAAGCGCGGGCAAAAGAATTGGAAGAAAACCAAAACGCCTTGCAAATAAAATTGGAAGTTGCCCAGGCCGCATATGCGAAAATTGAAGAAAACCAGTTTCAACTCAAAGATGATCTTAAAACGGCACAGACGACAATCAAAAAACAAGCGAGTGTAATTAAACAGCTCAAAGATGTCACCAGCCAAAAAATCAATGACTTACAAAAACAACTTGCAAACAAATGAAAACCAAAGGAACCCCCATGGCAAATATAGAAATTGGAATAATCGGTGGCAGTGGTTTATATGACATGGCGGATCTATCAAATGTTGAAGAAATCGCTGTCGACACTCCCTTTGGCACCCCATCGGACATAATCACAATTGGTATTTTACACGGCCGTCACATCGCATTTTTGCCACGTCATGGTCGCGGACATGTGTTAACCCCTGGTGAAATACCTTATAAAGCTAACATTTATGCATTTAAATCAATCGGGGTCAAATATATCGTTAGTGTCAGTGCATGTGGATCGCTACGCGAAGATTATGAGCCGGGACACATCGTAATTCCCAATCAACTTGTTGATTTCACTAAAAAGCGTGATTCATCCTTTTTCAGCGACGGCCTTGTCGCCCATGTGTCTGTACCCAATCCATTTTCAGATGAACTAAACGCAGCCATTGCCAATGCATCCATAAAAGCCGGAGGGATCGTGCATTCTGATGGTGAATTTATTACCATAGAAGGCCCACGGTTTAGTACCAAAGCGGAGTCAAATCTCTTTCGACAATGGGGGATGAGCATTATCGGTATGAC
>JAGRDI010000226.1:2588-5433 GCA_020432765.1 Anaerolineales bacterium
GTATCAGTTGAAATGGTTATTCGCACTCTACTAAAAAACACATCCATCGCGCAGCAAGCGATTAGTCATCTCGTGCAAGATTATGAAGAGTGGGCTGGTGAATTTGCGGCTCACAACAACTTGAAAGATGCAATAATCACAAATCCCAAGTTTATTCCTGAGGAAACAAAGACAAAATTAGCCCTCATTGCCGCCAAATATTGGGGCTAGGAGCCTGCCGAAAACTCTATTGGAAATGTCCGTAAACGAGTTCGTAACTATCAACTAGTGAAAAAAATCACTTTGCAAAACTACGAAATTGAGACGAAAAACGGCCGTTCCGAACAAATTCTTTTGTTGATTGCCGCCGCCTTTGTTTTTGTCAACGCCATTATTTTCAGTTTGGCGAGTAACGGAAATATTCATCGGGCACATTTGTGGGGACCTCTTGTGTGGCTGGCTACAATGGCAATCGCCCAGTATAGCCTGGCTCATTGGCGACCCGATCATGATGAGCTGCTACTACCCATCTTTGCACTTTTAACCGGCTGGGGCATTGTGCTCAGCGATCGTTTGGCGGTCAATTTTTTAGCACGGCAGGTGTTGTGGGTTGTGCTGGGAACGGCCGTATTGCTTGCCGTAGCTATTTTACCGCGCAATCTTTATCCCCTGCGTCGTTACCGTTACACGTTGTTAATTGGCGGCTTAGCTTTATTGGCAGCGACATTGCTGCTGGGTATCAATCCGTCTGGCTATGGCGCCCAACTCTGGCTGCCCATCTCCCTTCCCATCATCGGTACAATTTATTTCCAACCATCTGAATTGCTCAAGCTATTATTGGTGATCTTCTTGGCGAGCTATTTTGCCGATCGTGAACCTTTGCTGCGCCTAGATCGACAACAGGGTTGGCGCGGTGCGTTACCCTATTTGGCACCGTTATTACTCATGTGGGGTTTTTGTATGCTGCTATTAGTTTGGCAGCGTGATTTAGGTGCTGCAACCATCTTTTTCATCCTCTTTCTGGCGCTTCTTTATCTCGCCACCGGTCACAAACGGTATGCTGCCGGCGGGCTAATTTTACTCTTATTAGGCGGCATATTTGCCTATTTTTATTTTGATGTTGTTACATTACGCGTCGATGCATGGCTCAATCCCTGGCCAGATGCCTATGATCGTGCTTATCAAATCGTACAATCCCTATATGCTGTTGCGGCGGGCGGCTTGTTCGGGTCAGGGATCGGTCTTGGTTTTCCCATTTATATTCCAGTTGTGCATTCTGATTTTGTTTTTGCGGCTGTTGCTGAAGAATGGGGCTTAATTGGCAGCCTGAGCATTGTAGCCATCTTCATGCTTTTAGCCTATCGGGGCATGCGCATTGCGTTATTAACAGAACGGCCGTTTCGTTTTTACCTCGCTGCTGGAATCACCATTTTATTCAGCATACAAGCTTTGCTCATTATGGGTGGTGTCACAAAAATATTGCCGCTCACTGGTGTGACCTTAGCTTTCATTAGTTATGGTGGCAGTTCAATGTTTATCAGCAGCAGCATGGCCGGCTTGCTCCTCTATATTTCGGCGGACACATGAATGAAACAGTCACAGAAGTACGCAATACACGGCTTTTAACGCTTACTGCCGGGTTAATTGGCGCATTTTTTATCGTCGCCCTTTCTTTGCTTTTTTGGGGCATTATTCGTGCGCCGGCCATCCTCGACCGTGATGATAATCCACGGCAGGTAGAAGCAGAACGTCGTATTCAACGTGGTCAAATTTTAGATCGTTATGGTGTCATTTTTGCCCAATCCAGCGGCCCGCCTGACAATCTAAGCCGCACCTATCCTGTGCCGGAAGGCGGGCATGCAGTGGGTTATTACAGCTACCAATATGGTGCCAGCGGTATCGAAGAAGGTTTTGATGCGTTGTTACGTGGAACAAGCAGCGACCTTTGGGCCGATTTTTGGCGCCGGCAGCGCCATCTTCCCCCAATTGGGACTGATGTTACCTTAACTTTAGATGCAAATTGGCAAAGAACGGCCGTTGAACAGTTAAACGGCCGTACCGGAGCCATCCTGATTCTAGAAAAACCACATTGTGACAGTGATGAAACAATCTGCACAACCCAAATTCGGGCAATGGTCAGCCAACCAGACTACGATGCCAATGAGATCGATACTCAATTCGAGCGGCTGGGTGACGATCAAGACGCGCCACTGCTCAATCGGGCAGCACAAGGTCAATACCAGCCCGGTTTATTGCTGCAGCCACTTATTTTGGCAGCGGCCGTTGAACAAAATTTGATTCGCCCTGACGACCCAGTTAGTGATCCTGACCGTCCCATACTCGTAGGGGAAACACTCATTCACTGCAGCACACCACCACCTACCAATGCAAACTGGATTGATGTGTTACAGCATCAATGCCCAGCCCCGATGCAAGACCTCGGCGATCAATTAGGTACTGGCGGATTGGATACGATATTCAATGATTTTGGCTTGCTAACTGATCCCTTCCTCTCCATCCGCACAGAAACCACTCCTGACGAGCCGCTGAAAAATCCAGTTATGGCGAGCATTGGGCAAGATAATTTGTCGGTAACACCTTTACAAATTGGTTTGGCATTAACCGCGTTGTTGGGCGACGGCCGTATTTATCCACCACAATTAATCCATGATCCATTGACAATTGTCGATGGTCAATTGTCAATTGAAAACGCGCTAATAAATTCAAACAATAAACAGCTTTTACTAGCCAGTTTGGATGAATTTGAGGGGATCCACGAGCACAATGTGCAGGTATTGTCAGGGCCAGGCGGCAGCCTGGATAGTTGGTACGTGGGGTTTGTGGCCGGAGAAACGGCCGATACCAT
>JAGRDI010000227.1:0-9155 GCA_020432765.1 Anaerolineales bacterium
GAGAATAATGCAACGCCGTTAAGCCAACAGCTTTTGAGTGACATCAATACAGCCGCCAGCGGTGCTATCCTACAAACGAGCGATCTCAAGACGAGTTGGAACGCATTCAGATCTGCGCTTGATCCTACAGATAGCTCTGGCTACTTTACCGCACTGCAAACTGAGATGCGTGCAGAATACAACGGACAGGCCTGGATAGACAATTTATGCGCCACATGGATCGATGCGGATAGTGAATCGGTTCAGATCGAGTTCGCACGGCTGGCGGCCATTCGTTTGTTGGGGGCAATCGCCGGCAATGATGCGACCTATGCATCCACCGTATTTGATCGGCTTTGGGCGGTAGCCGCTGATGAGGATGATAAATATTCAGGGGATGCGCGGGCATGGGCGCTGATTTCATTACAAACCTGCAATCTGGAAGTGGATGTGGAGCGTTGGCAGGCAACATTTGGCGCGCCAATCGCTGTTGACGATATTGATGAACCTGCCTGTTGGATAAAATCAGTGGTCGAAGCCAATGTGCGCGCCAAAGCGGTCCGTGCATTGGGCATTTTTGCTCAAAATGCTGCATGCGCACGCTGTTGGCATGATCCAGGCTCTGCGGAATGCGCACAGCAGCTTACCCAATGCCGGTTTACGACCGATCTCTTTGAAAACGTGGAACAAATGCTGCTTACCCATTGGGATTACGAAATCGATTATGGCGTTATCTTTGAGATGGTCAAAGCGTTGGGATATATCGCTGGTTGGGGTCAGCTACCACTCAGCATCGAGGCGGGCTGGGGTTTATATGAGGTCGTCAATCAAGCAGCGCACACACTGAATCTGGACATACGTAAACAGGTTCCCATAATGATTGGGCACGTCGCCACTAATATTATGCACCGACGTGACGTTACGCCCAATCAGATGCGGGTAGCGCTTACCATCTTGATCAATCTGGCCAAAATGCAAATTAAGGCCCTGCAACAGGATTCGCCTGAGGATCGCGCAGGCAACATATATGAACTGCAGCGCCGCTATGTTCTCACAATGAGTCGTATGGCACGCACAGCATTGGATGACTTACCCAAACCACAAGATGAAGAGATTGTGTCACTCGCGGTTGAGGGTCTGCTGGCAACGGCCGATACGCTCCTCGACACCGGCACCGTCAAAATACGCAGCCTGGCCTTATTTTTAATCGATGAGCTGGCCAGAAGCGACAACCATGCACGCCACATAATCACCGAAAATGCGCTTGCAGATTTGAAGTTGATGCTTGCCGATTCGCATCCCGAAATCGCTAAAGTCGCCGCTCGCACGATCGTCACCTTGATCCAAGACAAGGCGGCATCTAAGTTTTTAGTGGAGGTGATCCTTGACGACACCTTATTGGAAGCGGCCATCGCAAAAAGAGGATCAAATGGGGTATTAGCAGCAGAAGGCAGCAGCGACCGCTTACAACAGGAACTGCGCCAACGAGCGGCCGAGACATTGGGCAGCATCCCTGACAATGGCGAGGCACATGACGAATTGGTTAAAACGCTGCGCAGCGACGTTTTGCGCAGCGGCCGCGCCCGTGATGCATTGATCGTGATGGGCGGGGAACGTGCGGTGGAGTCGATTGTCAACTACAACTTACAGCAGCAGGTGAGTGATAAATTTTTTAACCCCATGGAGGAAGCACGCAAAAAAGGGTGGGAAATGCTGGAAGATGTGCGCAATTGGGCAGATTCCAACTATAAGTATGCGCTTTATGCTGCTATCGCGACAATGGCTTTCGGTATCGTTACATTCATTATTGGTATCTTGATTTTGTTGTTGGATCAGACAGAAAGCTTTCAAACGGAAGCTGCCATCACATTTTTAACAGGTCCACTATTGGTTTTTGTCGGTGCCGTCGGCGCCTATCTTTGGGAGCCGGCTAAGGGCTTGAATAAGATGGCCTCCGAACTTTCACGCCTCATTATGTCTTTTGAGAATTATTTGGGCAGAATGCGTCTGATTGGTTTAGGGTTTGCCCATGCATATACACAAAATAGTTTTGATCAACTCCAGTTTTTAACTAGAATTTCAGAGATTACGGCCGCAGCGATGCGCGAATCGGCCGTTTCGTTAGAAGACATTGGTGCCTGGCCGGATTTTGCGGTGGAGGAGAAGTTTGTGGCTGTGCCGGCCCTTGTTGGTCAACCGCTAAAAAATGCGCGACGGTTAGTGGAACAGGCCAAACTGGAAATTGAAGTGGGCGTTCCACAATACGATCAACATTGCAGCCCGGGAACCCTTATTAAACAAGAACCAGCAGCGGGTATGTTTGTAGCCAAAAATACCCGTATAAAGGTGATACCCTGCACCAATCAACTACCTAACGTTGAAGTACCCAACTTTAAAGGCAAAACGATTCTCGCGACCGTAGATTTGGCACAGCAGTCGGGTCTCAAACTTGAAGAGATCATGTTCGCATTTCACCCTGATGCCGCCGAAGGGCATGTGATTAAACAGGATTTGCGCCCGGGTTTGAATGTGTCGCAAGGCACGTATATTATGCTGACAGTTGCGAAAAAGGCGGATGTGTTGGAAGCGGAAGATATGTGATGATTCTCGTTACAGGTGCAGCCGGTAAAACAGGATAATCTGTTATCCGTGCCTTACACAAGCTGACCACACTTTGCAGCGACGCATAAACTTCTCAATTCATCGGTTTGACTTCTTGTACCAACTGCTCTTCAATAGCATCCCGTATGGTTTCTAAATCGTGCATCATTGAAACCAGCCCCGAACAACCTGAACAAACAATCCTCTCAGAATATGTTTGGAGTGCCGCGGCCCCATTACTTGCAGTGTAATGGGACCACAGCACTCCAAAACCTATGTGATCCTCCGTGTCCTCCTACTCCTCAATGATAAACAACTTACCTGCCGAACGGCCGTTTACCTCCGGAAAGAACTCTTGATAGCCAAATGCCGGCATCACCTGGTATTCGCCGGGGATGTTGGTGTCCAGGTAATACGTATATTGGTAGGTACCGGCGGGTAGATAATCGGCCAGGAAGACCACCTTTTCGTCACGGTATTCAATGTGGTTGAAATACCACCAGCCCCAATATCCATATTTAAATTCTTCATCGACGCGCTGTGTGCTGCCGCCCAGATCGGCGGATGTGGTTGCCAGTCCGGGATCGATGCCTTGTGCGCCGGCGGGCAGCGGGTCCTCGACAATGGCATACAGCAGATCATTAGCCGCAACGACGGTCAGTTCCACGCGCACGCGCTGACCGGCTTCAATGCTGTCGATGGGTTCACAAGTTTCCGTTTCAGGGTCACAAGCGGCATCGTAGTAGGTACGAGTCACGGCAAGTCCCCGGCTGATTGGTTCGACTGTGTCGGCGGCGATGGCGCTGTTGAGTTGCAGGCTGTAGTAAAAACGGCCGTCGCCCTCCCCACGTTGAAAGTCAAAGAAATTCGTCTCATCCAGCAACAGATTACGAACTGGCACTGCAATAGATTCACTTTCTGTGACTGTTTCAGGTGTGAATGTGCCTTGAGTGAGCGGCGTTGCATTCACCGCCACCTGATAATCATAACTCGCATCCAGTTCACCGCTGACAGCCAGCCAATCGGTGAGCGCGTATAGGCTCCAGGCTGTTTCGTGGTGGGTCGGCCAGGTTTGTGCTGTGCGTGCTACCATCAGCCAGCGCACCGCATGGGGCAGCAGCGAGCTGTCCGGCTGCACCCGCGCCAGCGCATCAACCACCATCGCCGTGGCACGAATCGTGCTGCTCAGGTTGAAGAAGTCCTGTTGCATATCCTCCCAATGTACTCCGGTCGCGCTAATGATGCCTTCAGAGCTCAAATCACTGAGCAAGGTTTGTTGATTCGGACCAGATGCATTATCCAGATCATAGGCCATCAGCAGCAGTGCCTTCGCATAAGAGTCAAGCAAGTCGCGGTGTTCATCAACCAATTCGTCGGCACCGGCAGTGACAGACGCGCCGCTTTCAGCTAACACATAGAGGAAAAACGCCTGACGATTGGCTTTTTCGGTATCGGTGATGCGATTCATCTGTGCCAGTTGGCGGTCAACATAGGCGATGCCTTTTTCCAAGACCGCGTTATCGACTGCAAAACCGGCATCTTGTGCTTTAGCAAGTGCCAAGACACTGTAAGCTGAAAGCCAGGGATCGCTTTCCGGGCTGAAACACCAGCCCCAGCCGCCGTTTTCTTTCTGCAGGGATTGCAGTTGGCTGATGTCGGCTGGAATCAAACTATCCAGTTCAGCAGTTAAACTGGCTGCATCTAGTTCTAATGTGTTGATGGCTTGCGCGGTCGCGATATTGGGCAGAAGCCGGTCAGTGAGCGCGTGGGCACATAACGGCTGAATGTCGATTTGGCCAACAACCTCGAGCGCGTCAATGATAGCGGCGGCCATGGAAGGTGACAGTTGTAGATCAACGCTGCCACGACTTGTATCGACATGCGGTGGTAATAAAACTGCTTCTACACGGCGCTGACCAACATCTAGTTCACCGGCTGTGCCGACGATGTCTTGCGCAGAATAACGATACACCGGAATCAGTTGATCGGGACCGACACCAAATGCCGGTTTGGTGGCATCTTTATAGCCACCACCCTCAACGCGGAAGGTCAAATCAGCAAAAGGTACATCTTCCACGCCGACTTCCCAACGTACCAAGGTCTGGCCGTTGGCAGGTACGGTGACAGTTTGCGGTTCGAGGTCGCCGCTTAAGCCATCGGCTGATAGGCTGAGAGTGGCTTCGATGTCACTGTTGGTGTTGTTGTTGGCGATGGCGCCAATCTGCACCACATCACCCACAGTGAAGAAGCGCGGTGTGACTGGTCTTACCAACAACGGCAGAGAGACGGTGACATCAGTGCTGTTTTGGCCGACTTCCGTGTCGATGGTAACGGCTTTGCTGCTCAAACGCCAGGTGGTCAGGCTGTCGGGCAGAGGAATTTCGACAACGGCCGTTCCGTCGGCATCGGTTTGTACGCTGGCTTCCCAATAAGCAGTGTCGGGGAAGTCGCGGCGTACATCCTCGTCTTCTTCCAGTTTGGCGACCGCTTCGGCGGCCATATCGCCACCACCGCCGCCACCGCCGCCGCCACCTTCAAGTGGGATTTCCGGTTCCAGCCCTTCACCGCTGATGAAGAGACCACTGCCGACCTGGCTCATGTAGGGCTGCGCGGCGTAAAATGCTTCCAAGATGTGGGGGGCGTTGTCGGCTTGCAGCGTGAGCACGGCGAGATCGACCAGGGCCAGCGAGAAGTCGGCGCTGACGGGAACACCTTGGCGGGTAGTACGGATGTCATAAACGGCCGTTTCACCCGGTTCAAAAAACTCGGCACGCGGTGTCAATTCGAGATCAAGATCAAACTGTTCCGGCTCAACCTGTAATTCAGTGATCCCCAAGCGAATATCAGCATAAGGCTCTGCGCTGTCGGGTTCGGTTGGTTTGATGGCGATCACGGAGACGAAGACATTAGGTGCAAAGGCGGGTGTCATCGGAATTTCGAGAACAGTGCTGCTGCCGTCAATTGTGATTACACGCTGCTCGATGAGATTACCACGTTCGATGGTCAGCCAGGCATTGACTGCACCTTCAAAGGGCGACTGCACCAGGATGCGTGCGGTGTCCCCGGCACGTAAATCTTGATTCTCCGGCACCAGTTCCATCGTGCGCACAGTGGGATCAGTGCGCCAGGGGACAAATGTGTCATCGGTCACCCAGACGGTTGTGGTGGAAGTGTGCGAACGGCCGCTGCTGTCCGTCACAGTCGCTTCGGCGATATAGGTGCCGCCTTCTTCAGGTACAAAGCTAACTATGCCCTGCCCTAATTCGTCAGTACGGGTTGTTTCACGCGCCACTTCGGTATCGATGGGTTCCCAGGCGGTGTAATAGATGCCAAAATCTGTCTCGCGGCTGCTGACCCATTCGCGCTGGTAGATCACAACTTCGACCTCTTGATTGCCGACAGGTTCACCATCCCAATCGACGGTGATCAGGTCAACGGCCGTTTCTGAGCCGGCGAAAGGGCCATATTCAGCAGGACGCACGCCGACATACAGATCAGCAGCGTGGAAGATGACGCTTGTATGGCTGGTGACAGGGAAGTTAGAGATGTCGTTGACGGTGGCCTCGACCGTGACGGTACGGCTGCCTTCTTCAACTTCGTCAAGCAGGTCGGCGGGCAAGGTAATGATAAGACGGCCGTTTTCGTCCGTGACCCCAGAACCACCATTAACGTAACTACCAAAAGTGCCGCCACCACCACCAAAGAATCCGAATGGGCCATAATCCACATAATTGAGATTGGCTTGGTCGCTGAAAGCGTACCAGGGACCGTCAACAGTAGGCGAGAATTGTTGTTCATAAATCGAATAATTTACTGCGAGGCCGGCAGGGGTGCCGCCGAAGAAATATTCGGCATCCAGTGTCACGTCTACCGTTTCGCCGCGTAAGGCTTCATCTTTGTCAGCCGCCATCAAAACCTGGAATTCCGGCTTACGATATTCTGCGATGGTGAATGTGCGCCTGGTATCACTACCGTCTGGTATGAAGAGAGCGTAGCTGCCCAGGGTGACATCTTCGGGAATGACATACTCGCCGTAGAAAATGCCATCCGCATTCACTTCAACTTCCATACTCTCATCCAAACCGCCTGATTCCGCATAGAAATTGGTTCCAATGCGTAATTCCACTGTCTGTGGTTCGGGGAGAGCGTAACGGCCGTAATCGGCAGCACGCATGATCCCTTTGAAGTAGAGTGTGTCACCCGGGCGATAGATGGGACGGTCTGTGTAGAGGTATGTGAAGGTAGGATTGGGTATGCTGTAGCCGTAATTAATGCCCATTTGCCAGGGACTGACATTGCCACTCCAGAAGCTTGTGCCAATGCCGAAACCGGCTTCACCGGGGGCATTGCTGACGACGGTCGCGCCGCTGAGATAGTTTTCTGTGGGAGTGTAATCGAAGCGTGCGAAACCGTTGTTGTCGGAAACGGCCGTGCCGAGTTCTTCGCCTGTACGATCATAAAGCACCAGGTTACGGCCGCTAACCGGTGCGCCGCTTGCCAAATCGGTTGCCCAGACGCGTACTTCATCCGGCATCTCTTTGACCACCAGGTTAGTATCGGCCACGATGAGTAAATTGGTGCGATTTTGCCAGTAGGCGCTTTCCGAGTTGATTTCGGGTGCGGTGACTCTGATTACATAGACGCCGGTGGGCAGCACGTCGCCATCGGCTAATAATACCGGCGTAATGCCAACGGTTTCAGCCGGTGTGTCAAGCGGAATATTCCAAGTGCGTGTGGGCTCAAAGGAGACATCGTTTATGCGGTAGCTGTCATTGATCAAGCCGATATCGATGCCAACATTATCCATTGCCACATCCAATTGCGAAATATTGCGGTGCAAGATTTCGACTTCGGTGGGGAAGCTGGTGCTAAGTTGGCTCTGGTTCGACGGCAGATTAAATGACGCGACCGGCGCGTTGCCCGGTGTGCTAAAGCGCCAGGTATAATCGTCACCCAGCGTGTTTCCATAAGGATCGGCGGCATCACCGGGCACAGTGATGACATAGTCTGTGTTGCGCTCTAAGTTGAATTCAAGGAAGAGATTAAAGTTAGAATAGTCGGGATTAAAGGGATCGATATACTCGTTGTAGTTGTAACGTATTTTGGCTGGTGCCGGATCAATGCTGATACGTTCGTTGAGTGTATCAAAGTCCATGGGCGCAGCGAACTGTATGCTAACGCCATAATCCCAGGGTTCGGTGATCGCGCCATTTTGTGGATTAGTCTCGGTGATGGCGGGGAAAGGAATGCTGGTGAATGTGCTGTCTACCGGGCCACGCAGGGATGCCTGGCCGTTAGCACTGCTTGCCGAAGACGCAATGTTGAGAGTGTAATCGGTTTCTAAGTTTAAGCTATCTTGCGGTGTGGCAACCAAGAGACGATCCTCTTCGTGCCATGTGTAGGACAAAGAAGCCGCAGGGTCAAGAGAAACGGCCGTTTCTGTGCTGCTCCTATCCATTGGCATATTAAATGTGATTGAAATCGGCTGTGTAGGCAAAACTAGTTTAGACCCATTGGCAGGGATGACACTGACGACAGCGGGACTGTCGGTGGTGAACTGCCAGGAGACAGGCGTATTGAGCATGCCGCCAGTAACATCGGTCAATTCATTATCGACCGTTACTTGATAGGTGGTGGCACCGGCAAATCCATCTGTGGGTACGAAACGATAAATGCTGGTGGAAACCCATTCGCCTTGTCCTTCAACATCTGGACTGAAGCTAAGCGGCTGGGGCAAATTGGCTTGTTGTCCGCTGCTGACCAATGGCACAACCGGTTTATTGAATACGACTGTAACCGCGCCGTCGGCCTGCACATCGCGTGTACCATCCTCAGGAATCATCTCGGTCACTTCCAAATTGCCGACGGTTTGCAGGTCAAATGTGATGGTTTGAAGGAGCGCCAGACCATTTTGGGAAACGGCCGTTTCTGCGACACTCACTTTATAGGTTTGATCTCGTTTTAAGGCGCTGTCTGGTTTGAAGATGACCGTATCAGGACGCGGCCAGTTAAATGCACCGTCAATGGCCGGCTCGATTGCCCAAGCTGCCTCGACAGAGGCTTGATCCATCGGTTGGTCAAAACGCAGGGAAATATCGCTGTCGAGTAATACAGCTTCACCCGGTGCGGGATCGCTGGCGATGGCTTGCGGAGGCCAGTCGATATCTTCAACGGGCACGGCTTCAGCTGCGATAGCGACTTCTGTCGGTTTTGCTGGGGTGGTAGGTTGAGGAACGGCCGTTGCTGTCGTTTCAGTTCCTGTGTTTTCTGTGATGGCGGTAGGTGCAGAGGGAACGGCCGTTGGTTGCGGTTCATCTTCGTCCCGACGGCAAGCGGCCGTTAACAAAAGAAGGATCAATAAAGTAAAAACAAATTGTGCTGTTGATTGTTTGCGCATTCAAAACTCTCCTGAATAAACATGTTGACGCAAAATATGCTAAAGTTAAACATTTAGGGCAACTCGAAAACCACAAGGACACTATAACCTAAATAGCTTACACATGACAAGGCCGATTGGCGTGAAAATATAACCAATCGCTAATTGAATCCATACGCGATAAGACGTGATGCATATG
>JAGRDI010000227.1:9248-10996 GCA_020432765.1 Anaerolineales bacterium
CTAAGGACACTTTTGCCTTCTAATTGAGAGAGCCTATAATTTGCAGATAAACAAGCGGAAATACTTTATGACGCATACAGAAAATCTAGAAACGGCCGCTACTGATATATATTGGATGCGACAAGCTTTAATGCAAGCGGCAGAGGCTGCCCAATTAGGGGAAGTCCCGGTGGGCGCGGTAGCAGTTTGGGAAGGGCACATTATCGGCATTGGCTACAACCGTAAAGAGAGTGATTTAGACCCGACCGCCCATGCTGAGATGATCGCTTTGCGCCAAGCGGCAGCCACCTTAAAAAATTGGCGGCTAATAGGAGTTACGCTATACTGTACGCTTGAGCCATGCCCGATGTGTGCGGGGGCGATGATTCAAGGACGTTTACAACGACTGGTTTATGGTGCAGCCGATACCCGTTTTGGGGCTGATGGCACAATTGTCGATGTGTTATCTCCCCCCGCTTTCAACCATCAAGTTAGCGTCACACGCGGTATATTGGCCGATGAAGCAGGCGCATTGCTGCAACAATTCTTCCGCGATCTGCGTCAAAACCGAACCAATCCAGAAGAATGATTCATCCTTCATCATTTATACTTACCAGGAGAGGTGCCGGAGTGGACGATCGGGGTGCTCTCGAAAAGCATTGTGGCCGTGAGGTCACCGTGGGTTCGAATCCCACCCTCTCCGCTGATTATAGGACATAAGTGCAAGCTTATGTCCTTTTTATTTACATTCGGGTCGTTTTAAAGTGTTAATCACCATATTCGACAGCTTGTGCGGCATAGACAGCTTCATAGCGCTCATGTGCCTCGCGGAAACTGATCAGCCGCTGCTCATCTTCATCCCATAAACCGAGCTTTAAGGTCCCAAAACTTGAGCGCACTGTCAGTTCATTCACATCCTGAAATAGTGCATCTGCTTTGTAAGTTTCTTCCAGCTTGTAATTAGGGATACGCGGGCTGAGATGATGAATATGATGAAAGCCAATATTGCCGCTAAACCATTGTAAAATGCGTGGCAATTTGTAGTAGGAACTACCTTTTAGCGCAGCGTCTACATAACTCCAATCATCCTCTTTTGCCCAGTAAGCATCCTCATATTGATGCTGTACAAAAAAGAACCAGGCACCAATTGTTGTGGCAATATAGGTGAGCGGAATTTGCACGAGCAAAAAATCCTTAAGTCCAACAACACCAATAGTCAATCCAGCTAAAATCAGGATACCCAGGTTTGTCCAATAAACACTCTGGCGTTCTTTTTTCCAGCCTTTTTCCTTCGTCATCTTGAATGGAAAACGATACCCAAATACAAAGGCGAAAAAAGGCACCAAACCGATTAGAAAAAAGGTGTTACGATAAAAACGATACCAAAATTGACGCCATTTGGAGATGTGAAAGTATTCATCCACAGTCATGGTATAAAAATCGCCGACGCCACGCATATCCTCCAGCTTGCCTGCATTCGCATGATGAATCGCATGCATTTTACGCCAATGATAATAAGGCACGAGCGTGAAAATACCACAGACGCCCCCCACACGATCATTCCATTTGCGATTGTTGAAAAAAGAGCCATGCCCGCAATCATGCTGGATAATAAACAAACGCACCAAAAATCCAGCCGTAGGAATGGCGATTAACAATGTTAACCAGTAACTTATGGTAAGGCTAAAATAGGCTAAAATCCAACCAATAAACAATAATCCAAGTGTACTAACGAACTGCCAGATGCTTTTGCGTGTGTCAGCTGATTG
>JAGRDI010000227.1:11161-13004 GCA_020432765.1 Anaerolineales bacterium
TCCATTTAGTTATAAAAAGGCCGCTTACTCAGCTCCCCCGTTGCACGAATCATCCCGCTTTTGCAAGCGAAATATCGCGTTCCGTTGTTTGCAACAAATATTATAACCCTAAATTTGGATAAAGGATGCTGTGACGACTGCCATACATTACATGTTGGCTAAATAAAAATGTTACTCTCATAATTCCTCAACGAACACCCTACTATCCTGATACAAATGGGGGAATCTAGGCACTGTTTTATAGTCACGGCCGTTCACAAATCCACCTTTTTGTTTTGTGAGTAAGAGTGTGGTGGGTAGTGTCGTCAGTTCAATAGATAAAAAACCACAGGTTTTTGAAACCGTTTTTGCAAATTTGGAGAAACAATGAACGCCGATTTAATGGATTTTCGTGCCCAGGTTGACGACTTTTTACAATTTCACCCACAATCGCCGCTGGATGTATACCAGCGGGATGATTTTACGGGCCTGGCCTATTATGCCGAAAATGTCGAATTAATTTTTGAGGTCAAGGTACAGCGCCTGCCGGATACAGAGCCGCTCGTTACAATGGAAACCAGTACGGGGGATCGACGTTTATACCGCCGCTGGGGTCAATTTGACTTCACTGCTGCCGCTGCAGAAGCCAGATTAACGATTTACAGCGACCCTTATGCAGAAGATTTTTTCTTACCTTTCCGTGACGCCACCAATGGTAAAGAAACCTACGGCGCAGGTCGTTATATGGACAACCATCGACCGGGTTTGACACCGTTGGGTGGCAATCGTTTTCTTGTTGACTTCAACTACTGCTATAACCCTTATTGTGCCTATAACGCCGGATACAGTTGTCCACTGCCGCCACGCGAGAATTGGCTGACGGTTCCGATTCGTGCTGGCGAGAAGAAGTTTGCGTAGATTTTTTCCTGATTCCTGAGCAAGTAGTTTTGAGATTCCAAAGTCACATAGAAGATAGGCAACGGCCGTTTCACGTCCACAACATCCACAACACAAGTTGTCAGAATTACCTGCCAGAATAACAATCTGATGTTTTTGACGTACCAACAATGTCTGTGCTATGTTATACTTTAACCAGTTAAACGGCCGTTTCACCCGGCCCCAAACCACACCAACATCAGAGGGGAAACATCTTTGCAAAACATCACCCGACTCGAAAACGACCTGTGGGAAGCAGCCGATCAACTGCGTGCCAACTCCAAACTGACCGCCACCGAATACAGTATGCCCGTCCTGGNNNCTCATCTTTTTGCGCCACGCCACCAACCGCTACCTCACCGTCAAAGCCGAAATCGAAAAAACCCTGCCCTCCCGTGGCGGCCGTACCCGTCCGCTCACCGCCGCCGACTTCCAGCAAAAAGCGGCCATCTTTCTGCCCGATGCCGCGCAGTACGAATACCTGGTCAACCTGAGCGGGCAGGAAGATTTGGGCAAGGCGATCAACGACGCCATGACCCTTATCGAAGGGCAGGTGGACTTTTTGAAAGGGGCACTGCCCAAAACGTACACCCGCTTTGAAAACGAGCTGCTCAACCGCCTGCTGCGCATTTTCAACCGGGACGCGCTGCGCAAAGCGACCGGGGACGTTTTCGGTCGTATTTACGAATATTTCCTCAACAAATTTGCCATGAGCGGGGCGCAGGAAGGGGGCGAATTTTTCACGCCGTTTTCGCTGGTGCGCCTCATCGTCAACGTGATTGAGCCGGAGCAGGGGATTGTGCTGGACCCGGCCCTGGGCAGTGCAGGCATGTTTGTCCAGACCGGCCACTTTTTGGAGGAGAAAGGCAGCTCTCCCAGCGCCGCGATTACCTTTTACGGGCAGGAAAAATCAGACACCAACGTCAAT
>JAGRDI010000228.1 GCA_020432765.1 Anaerolineales bacterium
TCGTTGCTGTCGGTGGAACCGGGGTATTAGTCGGTGGTACAGGTGTATTCGTTGGCCCTACCGGTGTAGCTGTGGGGGGTATGGGCGTATTTGTAGGCGGCACTGGTGTATTCGTTGCCGTCGGTGGAACCGGGGTGTTGGTAGCGGCCGGTTCACCATCTTCGGTGCAAACTTCAATGCTCCAGCCATTCAGTGTACCGTCATCTGCACCGGTATAGGTGTCTTGAACTGTCAGTGTCCAATTACCACTGCTGTTTTGGCCATCAAACACGCTCAGAGGATTGTTCGGGGAGAATGTGCCATTGATCGTTGGTACGCTGCCCGCACATTGGTTCTCGACCGGCTGCACGGCTTCATCATCCAGCGTCGCCAAAATGTCATCACCGCTGCAGCCATATGTGCTGGCGGGAGCGCCGGGCTGGTCGATAATCGTAGCACTGCTGCTGCCGTTGCTGACGGAGAAGATGAGATCGCCTACCCACGCATGTGGCATATCAACAGAAACATTTACATCAGCAATAGTCACATTGCTGCCAACATTGATTGTGGAGTTGATAAAGGCTACGCCGTTAGGCATCGCAATGGGTGTGTCGGTGCTGCTGTAGGTGGTACATGTTTGTGGCACTGGCGTATTTGTTGGCGGTGGCGTATTTGTGGCCGTAGCCGTTGGACCAGGTGTCGGTGTGGGACCTACGCTGCAGCCCGGCCAGGTGTGAGCAGAAACCCAGGTTGACCAACGTGCCGTGGCCTGGCTGCGCGAATATTCACCCAAATACCAGAAAGTGACACCATCCGGATCAAGTGCCATGCCGGTGTAATCACCCCAACGGCGCGGTACGCTGTCGTAGGCAGTATAAAATGCTTCGCCGGCATGTACCAACGTCTCGTCCTTCAATTGCCCAGATGGATCGCCTGCTTCACGCCCGGCGACGTAAACGCTGGGATACGTGCTGCTGCTGGTTTTGGTGTAACCAACAACCATATCACCACAGGCGTTGACACCCAGATCGGGGAAGCTGCGGTATTCGCCGCTGGTGGACAGTGTGCCTTGATCCACCAGACTGGGTGAGCCGCCGCTCATGTTGATTTCATACCAGCGGATGCAGTTAACCGTACCGCCGCCAGGATTACAACCGACGGTATGTGTGGCCCACAATTTGCCACCCCAATATTCAACATCCAGCAAACGGTTGTCATTGCCTTGAATAGTGCTGCCACCGGATTGCGGCTGGCTGACGGGAAGGCTGTAGGTGTTAACCGTCACGTTCCCGACAGATGAGAGCGACGGCGATCCCCAGGGATCGCTGAATGCCCAAACGGTGAGGGTGTTTTGATTGTTGCCATATTGAGAATCTACAAAGTAATGTGGTTCGTTGGCATTTGTGGGCCAACCGCCGGTTAGATAGCCTTTGAGTTTGGCCGGCTGCAAGGTGAAGTTGCTGCTGCCAACATTGATCTTGGCAAAATTAGCCGCTCCTCCAGCATACATCACATCTTTTTCAAATGCGAAGATATGATTGCGTACAAAGCTGGCACCAAACATGTTGGAACCTAAATAGAGCGCATCCTGGCCAACACCGATGTGAGGATAATCGAAAAAGTAATCAGAACCGCCACCAGGATTGCCATCAAAGGAGTAAAGATACCAACTGCCAGTGGCGCTGTCGGTTTGGGAGACAGCTATACATGCCCAGCCGTTGTCACCGCCGTTCAGACTTTGATCGTAAGCCGTGATACCAAGAACATAACGGCCGTTTTCCTCATCATAAGCCGAATAGGGATCAAACATCACAACATCGCTTTCACCGGTAGCACAATTGCTGCCCCAAAAATTCTCATAAAGCATGGGGCCGACAAGGCTGTTGCCGGATTTATCAAAAATCTGGAAGCTGGTATTGACACCCACAACCACATGATCTTTACCAACCATAATGTCTGGATCGGGCGGCACGCCTTGTTGGGATTGGGTGTAATCAATCGCTTTGAAACTTGCACCGGAATTCAAGGCTGCAGGTGCAAGATTTTGATCGCGGGAGGAATCATAATTTTGTACGGATCTATCGACCCCTTGTTTTTCCGACTCAGCCACCATAGCCTGGAAAGCCGCATCACTGACAGGCCCCTCGTTTTTGTCCAAATCAAGTTTACCAGTTTCATACGCTTCTTTTAACTTGTCAACTTCTGCGGGTCGACTTGGGATTGCACTGATGTCGACAATAGCAGGGGAAACAGGGCTGCCGTAAGTGATTTCCGGTGCTTGCCGTTCCACCGTGATCGTATTGCCGCCATTACTTTGACGGCCAGGTGCCAAAGCCATTTGCACAGCTTCCTGACGCGATGATGTTTCTGGAGTTAAGTCACCTGCTTGAAAAAGCAAGAAGGCGCCAGCCAATAAGATGACTGCAAATAATAAAATGCCTGTCATTTTTGATTTGAACATGATTGTGTAAATCCTCCTTTGGGGTTAAAAAAAAGCAGAATTGCGGAAAACCAGTGGTCATCTTTGGTTCTTTGAACACATTATCTTTAGCTTCTAATTGTAACAGCCGAAATAACCAATACAATAGTACTCTAGTAACCTTTTTGAGAACAATTTTGGTGTAAGTGGGGGATAAAGCAGGGCTCCGGGTAAATAACTTTGGACATTAACAATCGAATATCATCCAGAATAAGGCGTGTGGTCGCAGAATGTAGTTCCAGATTGGACAGGTGTGGCAACGCTGTAAATTGGGATTGTCGCGTTCTTGCGGATCATAAATTGATTCCTTTTTCAAAAACACATTCGATAAGGCAGGCTTTGGCCTTCAGTCTCGTTGCTATTGTGGTATCTTGGATATACCATTTGGTCTGGATGAGATTCAGATTGTTGACAAACAGCACATTCACATAAACCCTTATCGCATTACTCTACAATAAAATTTCTCTTCCCGGCTTGCAGTTGGTGCATCTCTTCTTTTAGTAACGGATACAAACGACGATATTGAGCATATGGGGCTGTATAAAGGTTTTGGTTTTGAGGGTGGATTTCTATCATTTGTTCTGCTACATTTGCCAACGCCTCTCCAACATTCACGTAAATACCGACACCAATGCCAGCAAGTACGGCCGTTCCCACACAAGCGCGGGGCACATCCTCCGGCACCACTTGAATCGTCATCCCCCAAGTATCAGCCAAAATCTGCCGCCATACTGGTGAGCGTGTCACACCACCTGATAAGACAACCTGCGTCGCGTCCACATTAAGCAGGGTCAGACATTCTTTGAGCGCAAAGCCAACCCCTTCCATCACCGCCCGTGCCATATGACCTGCATGATGATTCAAATGCAAGCCCAAAAACAAGCCAGTCGCATTGGCATCCATATGGGGTGAGCGTTCACCAACCAGATATGGCAAAAACAGCAACCCATCAGCTCCAGGTGGCACGGCCGTTGCCAAAGCGGATAAATGCTCATACGCATCAGGGCGCTTTGCCAATCCCAATAAATCACGCAGCCAGCGCAAGGACAGCCCACCACAAAGAATTGCCGCCTGTGCATACCAGCGGTGTGGCATATTATGCTGGAAAACATAATAGCGTTGTGCCGGATCTGGCTGTGACGTTAAGCGCGGACTAAACACCTGGCCACCGCTGCCAATTGTCACCAATAGTTCACCTGGATCCACAATACCATGACCAAGCGCCTGTGCCGGCAGGTCTGCACTACCGCTAACCACGGGTGTACCCACAGCCAATCCAAGCGTTTCAGCAGCCTGCGGTGTGACCACGCCAACAATTTCAGACGAAGGGTTGATCTTTGGTAGCTGTGCTTGTTTTAAGCCACAATATTCGACGATTTCGACTGCCCAAGCGGATACGGCCGTGTCATAAAACCAGGACGCGGCCGCGTCACTCGGATCAGTGCCCAATACATTGGTGAAACAAAAGCGCACATAATCTTTAGGTGCCAGGATCGTCTTTGTTTGCGCAAGAACCTCCGGCTGATGACGACTCAACCACAATACACTAGCAGCTGCAAATCCAGCAGCGGGCGAGCCTGGTAAAGTTGCAGCACTTCTTAGTTGTAAAGATGCCAACATTTCAACTTCTACGACACTCCGCGTATCAGCCCAAATGATAGCCGGACAAACTGGCTTACCATCACTTCCCAAACAAACCAGACCATGCATTTGACCGCCAATGCCGATCCCCTTGATCAATCCAGGATCGTGGTCAATCATCACTGCACGCACAGTTTGGACAACTGCATGCCACCACACCGCAGGGTTTTGTTCAGCGTACCCCGGCAACGGGTGCTCTACTCCATATTCACAATCTGCTGCGGCGATCACTTGCAAGTTTTCGGCAGCAAACAATGCTGTTTTGACGCTGGACGTGCCTAAATCAATACCCAATAGATAAGCCATTGCATTTCCTCTTTTCTTCCATTGTATGGCAGCCGCAATGCAGCGCCAAACAGCCAACAAAATCGCTGTTAATCCTAATTATCAGACAATTAGTTCACTATCAGTACAATTAAAGCAGATTTGTTGAGTATAAGTTGACAACTAATTTTATGAATGATATAAATCAATTCAAGATGTAACGTACTAATCAGGTGCTTTACACATGAGAGCAGGAGAAAATATGTCAACTCTCAAACACCGTATAAGCTTTGGATCTATGGTGAATGGTTAACGGCCGTTGCCCAACAAACCTACACCACTTACAGTCCTTCCGACGGCAGCCCCCTAGTCAATCAGTTAGTCAATCAACGCTAAAATGTTGATTAGTAATATGCGGAGCAAGTATGAGCCTGACAAATTATTCAAAAGAGCAGTTACTCGATTTTTATCGCCAAATGGTGAAAGTACGTGAGTTTGAACTACGGGCGATTAATGAACGCCGTGGCGGTTTAATTCCCGGCTTTATTCATTCCTGTGTGGGCCAAGAAGCAACGGCCGTTGGCGCTTGCAGCGCTCTCAAACAAGATGATGTCATCACCAGCACACATCGAGGTCACGGGCACCTCATCGCCAAAGGTGGCGAACCCAAATTCATGATGGCTGAACTGGCCGCCCGCAGCACAGGTTATTGCGGTGGCAAAGGTGGCAGCCTACACATGACTGATTTCGATCTGGGCATTTTGGGCGCAAATGGCATTGTCGCTGGTGGCATTCCAATGTCGGTCGGAGCCGCGTTGGCTTTCCAGATGCGACGAGAAGCACGTGTGGCGCTCTCATTTTTCGGTGATGGCGCAGTCAACGAAGGTGCCTTCCACGAGGCCGCCAATCTAGCCGGACTATGGAAGCTGCCCATCATTTTCTTCTGCGAAAACAATCTGTATGGCGAAGGCACGCCACAAGATAAACAAGCACCAATCAAAGATGTATCGCTGCGTGCGGCTGGTTATGGTTTCCCTGGTGTGATTGTCGATGGCAATGATGTGGTCGCGGTTTATGAAGCCACACAAACGGCCGTCAGGCGTGCACGCGCTGGTGAAGGTCCCACTTTTATCGAAGGTAAAACTTACCGTTATCGCGGCCATTATGAAGGTGATCCGATGATCTATCGCCCCTCCGGTGAAATGGAAGCATGGCGGGCACGCGATCCCATTGCTGGTTTCCGACAACGTTTGTTAGCGGAAACTATCGCGGCGCAGGTGGAGATAACGGCCGTTGAGCAAGAAATCCAGACTTTACTCGATGATGCTGTCACATTTGCCGCCGACAGCCCTGCCCCTACTCCTGAGTCAGCCCTGGTTGGTGTATATGGCGATACGCATAACGGACAGGTGTTTTAGCTGAAGTAGCATTTCAGTCTGTCAACAGTTGAGCTAATCAGCTTTTTTGCTGATAGGCTGACTAACTGTTTGAGAAAACAACAACTATGAGCAGAAAAATAAGTTTCAGTACTGCAATAAACGAAGCCATAGCCGAAGAGATGCGGCGCGATGAATCGGTCTTTCTCATCGGTGAAGATGTCGGCTTGTTCGGCGGCGTCTTTGGCGTATCGGCCGGTTTATTTGACGAATTTGGCGAGGAACGGGTGCGTGATACCCCCATCTCAGAGAATGCGATCATCGGTGGCGGCTTGGGTGCGGCATTGATGGGCATGCGCCCGATTGCCGAAATTATGTTTGCCGATTTTGTGGCTTGTGCCATGGATCAGGTTGTCAACCAGGCGGCAAAGGCGCGTTTTATGAGCGGCGGCAAAGCAGATGTGCCTTTAACCATGCGAATTGTCAACGGCGCACCCGGTTCGGCCGCCGCTCAACATTCACAAAGCCCGGAAGCGTGGTTTATGAATGTACCCGGCTTGAAGATCGCCATTCCATCCACGCCTTATGACGCCAAGGGGTTGTTGAAAACGGCCGTTCGCGGTGCCGACCCGGTGTTATTCTTTGAACACAAAATGCTCTACAGCGTACAAGGCGAAGTGCCCACAGAACCATATACAGTTCCATTTGGCGAAGCAGTTATCCGGCGTGCGGGCACAGATGTGACAATTATCGGCATCGGCGGTGTGCTCCCAAATGTGCTCATAGCAGCTGACAAACTGGCTGCTGATGGCATCAACGCCGAAGTCATAGATCCGCGCACGTTGGTACCATTTGACACCGAAACCATCGTGAATTCAGTGAAAAAGACAAACCGAGTTGTGATTGTGCATGAGGCACACAAACGCGCCGGACCAGGCGCTGAAATCGCGGCGATCTTGGCTGAGGAAGCGATTGGCTATCTTGATGCGCCGATTATCCGGGTGGCGACGAAGAATGTACCGTTTCCTTATAATCCCGACCTGGAACAATTTATTTTGCCGACGGTAGATGATGTAGCAACGGCCGTTGTCAATCTCATAAATTACAAATTGTAGGGACATGGTCTTGTGCCTGCCCGCGAGTGAATAATATTGAAGCACAAAGTTATTTTCACAACGGAACGCGGATTGCGACACCAACAAGATGCCTTAACGGCCGCACCCGACAACCTATCCATCACCATGCTGCGCCAACCAGACAAGGCCACTTTGATGGAGAATTTAGCCGGCGCAGAATTCCTGATTTCAGAACGTGCCGGTGTCCTTGATCTTGACATCATTCAATCTGCACCTCATCTCAAATTGATTCAACGGCTGGGATCACTCACTTATGATATTGACCTGGCAGCGGCACAAGCGGCCGGTGTTCCCGTCTGTTATTGGCCGGTGCCAGGCGTGATTCGAGTCGCCGAACATTTAGTGATGCAAATCTTGGCCGTTGGCAAAAAACTGCGTGAAGTTGAGACTGTGGCGTTGGCAGCAAGCTCAGAATGGGGCGCTAGCCAACGCACCACCGAGGACATTTTTGCCTATAACTGGTCGCGGCGCGTTGGGGTGAACCAATTGTGGCAGCGCACGGTTGGCATTATTGGCTTTGGCGAGATTGGTGTGGAATTGGCGCGGCGGTTAAAGGGATGGGACTGCACACTTTTATATAACAAACGACGCCGTCTCCCTGAAATTGCCGAAACCGAACTGTCATTAACCTATGTTGGCGCTGATGAATTGTATGCCCAGAGTGATTACTTGGTAAATTTGCTCCCCTATTTCCCCAGCACGGATATGTTTTGGGATACGGCCGTATTTGCCAAAATGAAAACGGGCGCCTACCTGGTTAGCTGCGGCAGTGGCAGCACAATTGATGAATCCGCATTGGCGGAGGCAATTAAAACGGGCAAACTGGCAGGTGCAGCATTAGACACGTATGAATTTGAACCCATCCGCACAGACAATCCCCTGATTCCATTGGCGCAAGCGGGTTACAACATCTTGCTCACACCGCACACAGCCGCCGGCACAGAAGATGCGGGCAATGTTGGTGCTAAACGCGAACAAGAATATTCAAATATCGGGCATGTTTTGGCACAACGGCCGTTGCAATATCGCATCATCTAATGAAAACTATGGATTACACAGGCTATTTAGATTTTTGGTTTACTGACAAACCTGTCGTTGAGCGAATCAAACCCTTTGTGGATTTGGGCGTAAAACAGTTTAATGTGTTTTTCTGGCGGCGGGCGCCACTAGCTGAAATTGTGGCTGAGTCCCAACGACATAGCGCACATTTATATTCTACTTTTGATGGTGAAATGGGATCGTTGGTCGATCCGGGTGACAATCAAAAGACGCTGCGCTCCTGGGCAGAAAGTTTGGAAACGGCCGTCCAGTATAACATCCCCGTACTTTACATCTTCTCCAACCAAATCGAACTTGTTGAAGGCAAAGAGGTTGTCACACGACTGTCAGGCAATTTCACAGAGGGGAAGCAGTATGCTAATTTGCTCGACCAGACGGAGAAAATCATAAAACTGGCCGAGCAAACGAACGTTGAAATTCGGGTTGAATGTTTAAATCAGCATGATTTCATCGGCAGGATTCTGGTCGATAATCCACAGTTAGCAGCTGATTGGGTGCGGCGTATGAATCATCCTCAATTTCGGTTGACCTTTGACACCTACCACCAACAGCGCGGCTCCGGCGAGTTGTTATCGAGTTTGCAGAACTATTTTGAATGGATAACGGCCGTTCATATCGGTGACGTGCCGACAAGGCAAGAGCCCGGCACAGGTGAAATCAACTTCGTCAATATTGCCCGCAAATTACATGAACTTGGCTTTGATGGTGAAATCGGGTTGGAATTTTCTCCTTCAACAAACCCAGCGATCGTCATGGCACGCGTGCGAGAGATATTCCCCGTGTAAAGAGAGGGTAAACGAATGCCTAAAATCAGTGATCTTCGTACATACATTTTAGCATTAGAAGAAGCAGGCCAGTTGGCACGTATCAAAACACAGGTTCAATTGACACATGAGCTGGCCGATGTGGCTGCGACTTTGGTGCGCAGCGGCGGTGGTGCACCTTTGTTTGAAAATGTGGCTGGCAGCGCCTGGCCGATTTTCTCCAGCGGGGTAGCAAATCAAAAACGAGCCGCACTGGCGTTGGGATGTAACGAGGACGAAATTATTGATTTCATGGAACGGGTTCTTGATCCCAATCATGGCATTCAACCGGTGCAGGTAAAAACGGCCGTATGGCAAGCCAACACAACCACCAATGCAGCCATCGACATAGGCAAACTGCCCATCCCGACACATTCGCGGGGAGATGGCGGCGCATTTATCACCGGCGGTGTGATCATTAGCCAAGACCCAATTACAGGACGCGGCAATCTTTCTTACAACCGTATGCTGCGCATGGGGCCACGCACCTTCGGCTTTAACGTCAATGAATGGCGGCATGTGCGCCAGTTCATGGAAAGCCGCGCCGAGCCAAACGCACCATTTCCTATCGCCATCGCCATCGGCCTCGATCCAGCAATTATGATCAGCGCGGGGGTGCGCACGGAGGCAGATGAATTAACCATTGCCGGTGCGATACGTGGCACGGGCATTGAAGTGTGCCGTGGCGTGACCGTAGATGTCGACATTCCGGCCACGGCCGAAATCGTGATTGAAGGTTTTGTGCATCCAGGTGTGAAAAAATTGGAAGGTCCCCTTGCTGAGTTTCATGGCTATCATGGTGAATTATGGGAAAGTCCAACGGTGGAAGTAACGGCCGTTAATCATCGCGACAATCCCATCTACCAAACTATCATCCCTGGATGGTATGAGCATGTTTACATCGGCAATGTACTACCGCGTGAGCCACTGCTGCGTCGTTTTGTGCGCCATCTGAACAAGGATGCCAATGTACATATCCCACCCTATGCCAATGGTTTTGCCGCCATCATTCAAATCAAACGTGATAATCCCGGCCAACCCAAAAATTTAGCCATGGCAGCGATGACCGCACATATCAATATCCGTAACGTCATTGTGGTTGATGAAGATATCAACATCTACGATCCGGCTGATGTGCTGTGGGCAGTAACAAATCGAGTTGATTGGTCACAAGATGTCTTTCAAGTACCCAATGCACAGGGTCATGAGATGGATCCAGTGGCCGACATGCGCGGTATAGCCACTAAACTGGGTATCGATGCCACCTACAAACGCGAACGCCGCGAATATGGCTCACGCGTGAGTTATCCGATGGTAGATTTAAACGTATACTTGAATTCGCCATTGACAATTGTACCCGCGACGTTGACATCGAGGAGTTCGTCGGCGGGCATGGTGAAGATGTCCTGATCGAAAATAGTGAGATCCGCACATTTGCCGACAGTAATTGAGCCAAAACGCTGTTCCTGGCTGCCGGCAACGGCCGTGCCCATTGTAAAAGCATACACCGCCTCGGCAACCGATAGTTTTTGCTCAGGATACCAACCGGCTTCTCCTGGTGAGCCATCGGCACGCCGGCGTGTCACAGCCGCATGAATACCCGGCAGCGGGTCGATCTTTTCGATGGGCGCATCGGAGCCAAAAGATAATGTCGCGCCGCTGTTTGCCAATGTGCGAAAAGCGTAACTGTACTGCCCGCGTTCACCCCAATAGCGATCCACCATAAACATATCTGAAGTTGCATGGGTCGGCTGCACAGAAGCGATTACATTCAGTTCGGCCAGGCGCAACAAATCAGTGGGGTGCAAAATCTGCACATGTTCGATGCGGTGACGCAGGTGATGCGAACCATCGGCGCGGGCTTTTTCTTCTGCACGCACTTGTGCATATACATCCAACACATCATGATTGGCGCGGTCACCAATAGCATGGACTGTCAAACTGAGGCCATTGGCACTGGCAAGACTGGCTTTTAGCTGCATCTCTTCTTTGTCCGTGACCATAATGCCCAGATTGTCTGGCTCTTGATCATAAGACGCGACCATGGCGGCTGTGCGCGGTCCTAACGCGCCATCGGCAAATATCTTGATACCGCCTATACGCAGCCATTCGTCACCAAAGCCAGAACGTAAGCCCACTCCAACTGCATTTTCCAAAAGTTTTACGGGAATGTTTTTGACAAAGCGCAGCCCAAGTTCACGATTGGCATGTAAACTTTGCAATGCCAGGAAACAGGAACGGCCGTCGAAATCATGAATACCAGTCAAACCCACCTGCCAGCAATATTGTTGTGCGTCGCGCATGGCATCGACAATTTCTGGCACAGTTTCAGGGGGAATGTGATCCGTAACCAACTCCATCGCATCTTCAAATAGAATGCCGGTGGCATGGCCAGCAGAATCGCGTTGAATCTGACCGCCAGCCGTATCCGGAGTGTTATCATTTATGCCCGCAATTTGGAGGGCACGGCTGTTGACCCAGGCTGCATGGCCGCTTTTGTGCTTCAAACAAATGGGGACATGTGCATTGATTTTGTCTAGATCGGCTGCCGTAGGGAATGCCTGGCGGCCCCATTGATCTTGCTGCCAACCGCGCCCTTGCAGCCAATAATTTTCGTCGTGCGGTCGCGCTAATTGTTTGGCAGCATAGGCCGCCAAACGGTCTAAGGCTGCCTCAAGCGAATTCGCACCGTCTAAATCAACACGACGGCGAAAGATGGCGAAGTTTTCAAAGTGGACATGCGAATCAACCAAACCGGGAGTTACACAACGGCCGTTTAAATCGACCCATTCGCCGCCTGAGCCCAATAACGCTTTGATATCGGCGTCAATACCGACCGCTAGAATTTTACCATCTCGAATAGCCACGGCCGTTGCGGTGGGTTGTTGTGGGTCGAGGGTGTAGAAACGGCCGTTGGTCAACACTAAATTTGCAGACAATTTACCTCCAAAATATAATACGAAAATAAAGATTTATAGCTCCAACAAACCCAAAATCATCCCACGCACATTGATATCTACAAGACATTCCTCTGTAGTAAACCAATAATTGACCGATTCTTGATTAATCTTCAAGTCAGAAATCGCTGTTTCGGTTAAAGATACTTTAGGCATGAGCAAAATTGTTAATGACTGCGGATTTTCTTGCCGCGCTCGGCTTAAGCTTTTAACAGCTGCTCCTACACGCTCAAGAATTGCGGCCGTATCAATACCACCTTTAATCTCAATAGCTGCCTGAATGATGCCCTGTGCATAGATTTCTGGGTAACCATCGAAAGAGTTCGGTAATAACCAAAGCACGGATGCACCGGTTGACATACGCGATACAGTTCAGCATTAATTTCATTCAAAACCGCATTATTTTGTACAGAAGCGATGATAGAATGATCAAATTAGATAAATGATGAATCACTTGGGTGATCGCAGTTCAAACGCTTCAGGATTTCCGAATAGTTTCTGCAGATTACCTATTCCCCATCCACAATATTTTCATAAATTGCTTGTAAATCTTCGTCAGAATAATAATGGATGACTACTTTGCCGCCCT
>JAGRDI010000229.1 GCA_020432765.1 Anaerolineales bacterium
ATCACCTTTGGATGTGGTGGTAGTAATTATTGTCCTAACGATTTTGTTACACGCGGACAAATGGCTGCTTTTATCGACCGGCTCTCTCAAGCCACTACAACCGACGACATCCCTTTCCTCTTTAACCTTGATCACGCAAATACCGCAGCTGGAGATCGCATCGCATTGATTGCCAGGTCGTTTTCTGGGTCAGCCGCCAGTTTTTCAAGCTACGGTACCGATAATGCATGGGACGGTGTGGTAGCAACAACAAACAGCACCAGTACAACACCCGCGGCCGTCTTTGCAATCAATAATGGCCCTGGAGATGGTCTTGAAGTAAGTTCTGGTGGGCTTGGAATTCAGATTTTTTCAGCCAAGAATGGTATTCAAGCAGATTCGTCAAGCACCTCTTATGACACATACGGTGGCTGGTTCTCTGGTCCCGAGGGTATTTATGCCCAAACTGAACTGACCGGCGCCGATGGTTTCGTCTCTCGCTGTGAATCAGGTGGTGCCTGCTGGGGCATTGATAGTCGTGGCGATTCCTATGGTGTTTATGCCAATACCAACGCCGCGAGCAACAATTATGGCTTAATCACGAATGACAACCTCTTTGTTGGCGGCACTTGCACTGGCTGTATAATTGCCCATGTTGTCCAAAATGGGGGTGAAAGTGAACTAAACGTCGGCGATTTAGTGGCCATCAACGGTATGGAACAAGCTATCGTCGGCTCCAACACACCAACGATGCGTGTCGCAAAATTAAACGCTCAAAATGCTGATGCTGTCGTGGGCGTGGTAAAAGAAACCCTAGAAATCGAATTAGTTGACAAAGCGGATGTTTCTTATGAAGCGGTAGAAGTGCCTAATCCGCGCGGGGAAGGCAGCATTACTGAATGGCAGCAAGTCGTTTCAGAACGCCAGGTTCCCATCCACAATACGGTTGCACGCCCCGCACAACCAGGGGATTATCTGATAATTGTCGTGCAGGGAATGGCACAAGTTAGCGTCAGTGAGGCTAACGGCCGTATCGCAGCAGGTAGTTTGTTAGGCATTGCGGATACAGGTAAAGGTGCGCTAATGCAAGAAAACAATGTGCAAAATGCCTTAGGAATTACTATGGAAGCACCGGATACCAGCGGCCTAGCCTGGACGATGGTTGATATTCGGCGCTAATTACTGCAATCCAATCAATGTTTTGATTGGCTAAATATCCATTTTTTTTATTCGGGATGGGCTGTATGCCCATCCTTTTTTATTATACATTTTTGATTGTACACATCGGTTAGGTAAGGCCCTCTAGTTTGCTCTATCCGTGACACTCTTATCCGGTTTCAGATAAATAAGCGGCTTTTGCTTTAGCGACAATGCGAGCATTGTCTTCATTCCAAATCCATTCAGCCCCATTCCCCAGCATAATTAATTCATGGGCAAGATATGCGCTGTGGACGACCCTCGAACTCTGGAACAAAGTGCCAATCTCGGCAGCAGAACAAATATCCGTGTAATAATGACAACTTCGTGCACCCGATTGTTTCAAGCCATTTGTCAATCATATACAGCTACTGTATGATCTCACATTGATTCGCTGTTAGAATCAACAAAGAGGAAAAAGGAAATTTGGAAGAAGAATTCAATATCAAACCCTATATAGAAGCCTTGATACAATCCTGGAAGTGGATCATTGGCGCCGCCATACTGGCAGCATCAATCGCTTTCATTGGCACATCTCTACTCCCGCCAACCTATCAAGCTACCGCCCTGGCAGCGGTAATGTCACCACGTGAAATCGTACAGTTTGATCCGCGTATTCAATCAGTAGATGAAGAGCAACCGCTAAAAGCTTATCCGGAATTAGCAACGAGTGATGAATTATTAAGTGAACTGTTAACTAAAGTCGCCCCAATAACAGAAGACATAGCTACAATTGAAACATTAAACAAGCTGTTATCAACCAAAGCAGGTGCAGATCCTTCATTGCTGCGTCTAACAGTCACTTATCATGATCCACAGAAAACCGCAGCTATTGCTAATATGTGGGCTGAGACATTTGTAACCAAAACGAACGAAATTTATGGGGATCAAGGCGGAGATCAATTACGATTTTTTGAGGAACAACTAGAAACGGCCGAACGAGATCTGGAATTAGCTGAACAAGTCCTTATTGAGTTTCAAGCACAAAATCGCTCAAAAATTCTTAAGAACGAATTGCAAGCGCTAGAAGATACTCAAGCGGATTATCTGGAAAAACAGCGTCAAATTGAACTTTTGCTACAGGATGTACAAGGGCTGCAAGATCAATTAAACAACTCAAGTTCAAATGATGCTGTTACCATGGCCAATCAATTGGCAGCATTACTCTTGCAAATAAGAGCATTTGGCGGTACCACAAACCAGCAAACAGGCACGCCCTGGCAAGTTCAAATAAATACCGAACAGATGATTGACACCAATCGGAACGATCAACTTGCATTTCTTAACAACCTAGCGCAAGCTATAACAACCCAATCACAACAAATTAACAAACGTTTATCTGAATCAGAACCGCAGATTTTGGCGGTTCAACAAGAAAAAGAAAAGGCTGAAATAGAAGAAGCTCGCTTAATCCGAGATAAGTCAGTCGCCACAGAAACGTACACGACTTTAGCAAACAAGGTTGCAGAAGAGAGCATTACATCACAAGACATGACTGCTGGTGTGCGGCTTGCCAGTCAAGCAACCGTTCCACACGTACCGACAGGCCCAAGGAGATTCATTAATACGCTTGTCGCAGCTATTTTAGG
>JAGRDI010000230.1 GCA_020432765.1 Anaerolineales bacterium
CAGCGGCGCTAAATGCAGTCGAGCGTGGCGTACGCCAGGCTCGCATCGTAAATTTAAGCGGATTGACTGCTGACGGCGGCACAATTTTTAAGGTATGAACACAAATAGAAAGGAACACAATTGTAGATATTGAATTTTCCTTTCTGTCCATGTTAATGAAATTTATGCAAAAAACGATAATTGTACCTTTTCAGATTGATCAATATGCGGTTGTGAGGGCACTCTGGCAGCGGTGTGAGGGCGTGGGCTTGAGCAGCGCGGATGCGCCCGAAAGCATCCAGTTTTATCTGGCACGCAACCCAGGTATGAGTTTTGTGGCTTTGCATGGCGCTGAGGTTGTGGGGGCGATTTTGTGTGGGCATGACGGCCGTCGTGGATA
Source organism: Anaerolineales bacterium (assembly GCA_020432765.1). Classification (GTDB taxonomy): domain Bacteria; phylum Chloroflexota; class Anaerolineae; order Promineifilales; family Promineifilaceae; genus JAACFF01. The sequence goes on from JAGRDI010000230.1 coordinate 380, forward strand.
CATCCATCATTTAGCAGTTGATTCACATTATCGGCGTGCGGGTATCGGCCGTTCACTTGTTGAGCATTGTCTGCAAGCCTTACAAGCGGTTGGCATTCAAAAATGCCATTTATTTATTTTTCATGAAAATGACAACGGCCGTGCCTTTTGGGAAGGAATTGGTTGGACATGGCGGCAAGATGTTCGCGTCATGTCACGACAGGTTTAAAATCGGCTGATCCACACAGAATGAATTCTGCAGCCGGCAAGAGGAAACATGCTGAATCATGTTGAATTGAATTATTTGAAGGAAAGGAAGATGGATGCAGCAGCGATAATAAATCAAGAAGCAAACTATGTTTTGCAGACGTATGTGCGCCCGGAAATTGTTTTCACACATGGGGAAGGTGCTTATCTTTTTGATAGTGAAGGCAAACGTTATCTCGATTTCACCTCCGGGATTGCGGTGACGGCATTGGGTCACAGTGATCCAGAATGGGTAACGGCCGTTGCGCAGCAAGCCGCCACCTTAACCCACGTCAGCAATCTATACCACACCGTCCCGCATGCTGAATTAGCTGAAAAGTTAGTTACAAACTCGTTTGCTGACAAAGTTTACTTTTGTAATTCCGGTGCCGAAGCGAATGAAGCTGCACTCAAATTTGCACGTAAAGTGGCCAAAGTTGCCCTGAACATGCCGGACAAAACCGGGATCGTTGCCTTTTCTGGTGGTTTCCACGGCCGTACCATGGGCGCACTCGCCGCCACCTACAAAACCCAATATCGTGAACCATTCCAGCCGGTCATGCCCGGCGTGGTTTTTGCAGACTTCAACGATCTCGTTTCCGCAGCGCAGGCGATTGATGCACATACCTGCGCCGTGATTGTGGAGCCAGTACAGGGTGAAGGTGGCGTCAATCTAGCCACGCCTGAATTTTTAGAAGGCCTGCGTGTTTTATGCGATCAACATCAGGCCCTTTTGATTTTTGATGAAGTGCAATGCGGTTTGGGGCGCACGGGCACATTATGGGCGCATGAAGCATATGGCGTCACGCCCGACATGATGACTTTGGCAAAACCATTGGCGGGAGGTTTGCCCATCGGCGCGACATTGGTGACACAAACAGTGGCTGATGTGATTAAGCCGGGCGATCATGGCAGCACGTTTGCGGCGGGGCCATTGGTTTGCGCAGCAGCCAATGTGGTTGTCGAGCGTGTGCGCCAAGCGGCGTTCCTGGCCCAGGTGCGCGATAATGCCGCTTATTTGCACCATCGTTTACAGATGCTCGAATCTGACGAGATTGTGGCTGTACGCGGCGCGGGTTTGTTGATGGGTATAGAGATGAAAACGGCCGTTGGCAGCCTCATCAGCCGGGCACGCGACAAAGGATTACTGGTCATCAATGCAGGCCCAAATGTACTGCGTTTGGCTCCCCCCCTGATTATTGGACGTGATGCAATTGATACGGCCGCAGCCGTCATTCAGGAATGTTTGGCATAGAACGTAGTGCGTAGTGCGTAAGGCGTAGCTTTAACTACGAAATACGTACTACGCACTACGAAATACGTTCATGTATATTCGTACCGCTCGACCAACTGACGTTCCCGCACTCACCGCCCTGGTCAATGAACATGCCCGCCGGGGTGATTTACTGCCGCGAACGGCCGAATCGATCCATGCATCGTTGGCACAATGGCTGGTGGGCATTGATGTTGAAGGCGATTTGGTCGCTTGTGTGGCCTTGTTTGTGTATTCAAGCGCTCTGGCAGAAGTACGTTCATTGGCAGTGGCCGATAAGGTGAAAGGGATGGGTTACGGCCGTACCATTGTCAAGGCGCTCGTCGAACAAGCACGTCTACGCAACATTCCTACCCTGTTTGCTTTGACACGCGCTGTACCGTTTTTCCAAAAAGCGGGGTTTGCCGTCACTAATATGAACCGTTTCCCCGAAAAAGTGTGGCGCGATTGTGCCACATGTCCGCTGATTCATGCGTGTGACGAAACGGCCGTTGTGCTGCATTTAGGCCCGATTCCCGCCACGATTCCTATCCCCATTCCCATGAAAGCCGCCCAGCGCAAACAATCAGAAATAATCCCAAAACCGATAAAGAGAGAAAAAGGAGTTTTACAAATGAAACAACAACAAGTTAATAAAGTGGTTCTCGCCTATTCCGGCGGTCTGGACACATCCGTGATCGTGCCCTGGCTGCGTGAAAACTATGGCTGTGAAGTCATCTGTTTTTGTGCCGACCTCGGACAAGGTGATTTTGAACTAGAGGGTTTGCGTGAAAAAGCAATCGCCAGCGGTGCCAGCAAAGTCTATATCGAAGATTTGCGCCACGAATTTGCCAAGGATTTCCTCTTTCCCATGCTGCAATCTGGCGCGGTGTATGAGCGTCAATATCTGCTGGGCACGTCGATTGCACGGCCGTTGATTGCCAAATGGCAAGTTGCCATCGCCGAAGCTGAAGGTGCTGATGCTGTGGCGCATGGCGCGACGGGCAAAGGCAATGATCAGGTGCGCTTTGAACTGACCTACAAAGCGTTAAACCCAACCTTGAAAGTGATTGCGCCCTGGCGTGAGTGGGATATTCGTTCGCGTGAAGATGCGCTGGCCTACGCCAAAAAGTTCAATGTGCCTGTTGTGCATACCGAAAAATCGATCTACAGCCGCGATGCCAACCTGTGGCACATCTCGCATGAAGGCGGCATTCTCGAAAATCCGGCCAATGAACCGGAAGAATCGATGTACCAGTTCACGACCGCCCCAGAGAACGCACCTGACGAGTCGGAGGTCGTGAAGATCGATTTTGAAAAAGGCGTACCTGTCGCTGTTAACGATGTGCAGATGCCGCCGGCTGAGTTGATCGCCACATTGAACGAAATTGGCGCGAAACATGGTGTTGGACGTGTTGATCTGGTCGAAAACCGGCTGGTGGGCATGAAGTCGCATGGCGTATACGAAACACCAGGCGGCACGTTGTTGTATGCGGCACATCGTGAACTGGAATCGCTGTGCCTGGATCGCGACACCGTGCATTACAAAGAGCAGATGTCTGTGCGTTATGCAGAACTGGTCTATTTCGGCAAATGGTACCATACGCTGCGCGAGGCAATGCAGGTATTTATCGAGCATACGCAGGAGACAGTCACCGGTTGGGCGAAATTGAAGCTGTATAAAGGCAATGTGATGACAATCGGCCGTTCCAGCCCCCACAGCCTTTATCGCGAAGATTTTGCTACTTTTGGCCAGGAAGATGTCTACGACCAATCTGACGCAGTTGGTTTTATTACGCTCTTTGGTTTGCAAATGAAGGTCAAAGCGATGATGGATGTCAGTGATGGCGGCAAGTCGCGTTATGCTTCGCCGGATTATTCCAAATTCAAGCGTGATTAATCACTATTACTGGAGTCTGGCGAATTCTAGACTTGTCAGGTTTCTTTCTACCAAGCGTGGAATGTGAGCAAATTGATCATAAAACCTGACAAGTCCCCTACTAACAGATTGTCGAAAAAGTAGCTGCAGCCGCAGTTTCTTACTGTGTTTCCCAGTAACGAGGTAAGGATACCTCGGCTACAAAATGGGGTTCTTCGACAAGCTGCTAGTAAAATAAAAACGCCGGTGTCCAGACTATTTGTTGATACGGATAATAGGAAACGTAGATTTGTTGAATTTTTGGGGTCTTCAGGATTTCAGGGGTTGACGCTAATAATGCGCAGCTAGAGAAAGTTAGGTAATATGGCAAAACCCCGCGAATTCCCAAAGAACCAAAAAAACAGGTGGAGTGAATATGATTGAATTGGTTGATGGATCTGTGACCAGTCCGGTTGGGTTTGCCGCGGGCGCAACGGCCGCATACATTAAATACAAAGACCGTTTGGATTTGGCGCTGTTGGTTTCGGAAGTGGATTGTGTGGCAGCGGCCGTATTCACCCAAAACCAGGTCGTTGCCGCGCCGGTCATCGTGAGCCGCCAAACCTTAACGGCTAACCATACAAAAATCCGCGCTGTGGCTGCCAATGCGGGCAACGCGAATGCATGCACCGGCACACCCGGTCTGGCAAATGCAAAAGAGACCCAGCGGTTGACCGCGCAGGCTGTTGGTTGTGAGCCGGATGCTGTTTTACTGCTTTCGACGGGAGTAATCGGTGTGCAGCTGCCGATGGCGAACATGGCGGCCGGCATAAAAACGGCCGCTGCCAATTTGTCCCCTGCACATGGAACGGCCGTTGCTCAAGCGATCATGACCACCGATACGCGTCCCAAAAGCATGGCCGTTCAAGTCGATTTGCCTGCTGGGGTGGTGACAATTGGCGGCACGGCGAAAGGGGCGGGCATGATCCATCCCAACATGGCGACGATGCTGTCCATGATCACAACAGATGCAGCGATTGATGCGCAAATGTTGGCTGGGATGTTGAAAACGGCCGTTAACCGCAGTTTCAACCGCATCTCCATCGACGGCGATACCAGCACCAACGACACTGTGCTGCTGCTTGCCAACGGTGCTGCCGGGGTAACCGCAGCAGATG
>JAGRDI010000231.1 GCA_020432765.1 Anaerolineales bacterium
CGGGCGAGATTTTTGTTTTGTAACCCCAACATCTGGGGGTTTTGACTAATTTTAACTGATTTTACTAAAACAACCCCACTACATTTTGCAGTTGTAAAGCTGAAATATACCATATATTGCCTTTGTGGGGCAAGATTGTTGTTTTGCGACGCACAGCCGCTGCTTGAAAAACGGCTTGTGCGTCGCAAAATGTGCTTTCTAGAGGTCATTTTTTAGGTGCTAATCCCCATTATATGGCAATATCTGGGGGGTGTAAATATTATTTTGCGACGATCTCAAAAAGATGCTTACCCCCCCTTGTGCGTCGCAAAAGCTTAACCCACGATAATGGATGCGGGTAATTCAGATAACACTTCTTTGCCGGCGGTCGTTTCTACACGTTGCAGGCAGTTGGCACATAGATAATAGTAACGTACATGGTCGATACGTGTGCGAATGACGCTTTTAACTGCTTTACGCATTTTCTTTTCTGCTTTGGTATCTAATAAGCATTCAAATACGCTGTATTGAACCGGTGTGCCATAGTTGAGCAAGGCGTTGTGGAGTTTTGTGCGGCGTTTGTCATTACTGATGTCATAGGCGACCAGGATGAATTGTTGTGTCATCGTTTATATTCCTTTTTTAAGGTACAGAAGTGAAAAATATCCACTTTAGCGGGCACGAAATGGTCGATAATTGTCAGAATTGTCTTGAATAAAATGTACCAGTTTTCGTGCTTGTACTTCAAATAATTTGCGATATGAAATCTTACGATCAAGGCCGTAGGGCTTCAATTCTGATTCTAGCTTTTTGCTGAAATTTTGCAAGAATCGCCGCATGCCCGGGGTTGTCAAAAACACGCCATTATCCTGGTGTATGAAATCATGGGCTTGTAAAATGCCACGGTTGATCAGGGTCAATGTTAAAGAGTCAACAATAGGCGTGCGGAATTCTTCGATGAGATCGAGTGCCAGGGTGGGACGGCCGTATTTTTCGCTGTGGAAATAGCCCAAATAAGGGTCCAGGCCGACGGCTTCTAGGGCGGTGATCATGCTGTTGGTCAAAAAGGTGTAACCCAGGCTGAGCAGGGCATTGACGGGGTCTTTAGGTGGGCGGCGCGTGCGTTTTTTGAAGAGCCAACCGGCATGGAATGCTTGCCGATAAACCCTGAAGTAAACCCGGGCGGCATGCCCTTCGATGCCCATTAGTTCGTCCAGGGCAGCTGCGTTTTTAGTTTGCTGTTGGGCTTCTTTCAAGGCTGTGACTGCTTGCTTACCATCAATATGATCATGACGGCGAATCAAACGTAGGGCCAGTGTGCGCTGGTTGTGGATTTTGTTTTCCACGATGCTGCGGGCCAGCGCCAGGCAAAAGGGTGGTTGGTCATTGCGCCGGTATTGTTCTTGACGTAGGGGCAGGTTCTTGGCGGTAGGTGGCAGCAGACGGCCTTGTAGTTTGCCGCTGCGGCTGACAAACAGCAGGGGTATCTCGGCGGCGAGCAATGCATGTAGGGCGGGGGTTGTGACACCGACACGGCCAATAAACACGACTTGTGTCACGCGCTGCAGTGGTACGCGCATGAGCAGTTCGTCATCCTTGACAACAAGCAAGCGTTGGTAATCTTTTTCGAGGCGTGCGCCAGGTTCAAGTACGTAGAGGGTGGGCATTTGGATTTTATGATTTTAGATTTACGATTTTGGATTTGCGTGTCGGTCAATCGTAAATCGTAAGTCACAAATCGTAAATCAATAATATTCCGGTCCGTAAAGGTGAAACAACTCGTCGTTTTCGTCGTCGCGCACTTCAATGCGTTTGTCGTCCCAGGTGTACCAATACCAACCTTCTTCAAAATGTACGCCGAGGAATTCGAAGCCTTCTTCGAATGTGGTCAATTGTGTTTTGCGTGGTTCGTAGCGGAGTTTGAGTTTGGTTAATGCGCGTTGTGTCACGGGATAACTGCGCCGCCAATCGGGAGGGCTGCTGCTGAGTACAAGAAAATCGTCGGCATACCGCACGGGCTTATAGCCATGATTTTGCAGGTCATCATCGAGTCGATGCAGGTAGATGTTGGCGAGCAGTGGTGACAGGGGGGATCCCATGGCAATGCCGCGTGCTTCACCTGGTTGGATTTGCCATGATTGCAGCCAGCTCTCAATGAGTGGCAGCAGTGAGGTATCGTAGAAATCCAGGCGTAGGAAACGACGCAGTAGGGCGTGGTCGATCTGGTTAAAGAAGTCGTCGATGTCGGCATCCAAAACCCAATGGTGCCCTTGTTTACGCAGGTGGGTGATGTGACGCACGGCATCTAGCAAACTACGGCCGGGCCGATAGCCGTAGCTGCAGGTGAAGAAGCGGCGTTCACAGATTGGTGCAAGCTGCTGATAGACGGCACGCTGCAGGATGCGGTCTGTGATGGTGGGAATGCGCAGCACGCGCATGTCGGGCGCATTGGGTTTGGGAATGCGCCGGATGCGCAAGCCACCTGGTTTGTATTGGTTGCTGCGCACGGCACGGGCCAGCTTGATGAGCCGTTCTTCCCAGTTGCGGTTCCACTGCGTGAGGGTGACATCATCGACACCGGGGCCGCCGGCGTTGTCGGCGACGTCGTTCCAGGCCCGGCGCAGGTTGGTGAGGGTGAGGGCTGTTGATTTTAGATTTATGATTTTGGATTTGGGCATGCTCCGCTCTTCCTGACAAGGGGATTTTTGATTGTCGATTTTTGATTTACGATTGACGATTTGCGTTCCAACCGCCAATCGTCAATTTCCACTTGTCATGCCCATACCTTGGGCGGTATGATAGCCGCTGCCGCAGTAGAAGGCGTAATCTATCAGGGTGGCGAGTAAGGTTTTTTCGTCAGGTGTTAGTTTGCCGGCTCGTAGGGTTAGACGGCCGACACAGCCGATAGTAAGGCGACGGCCGTGACGCACGGGTACTGTTTTTAGATCATAGGCACTTACCATGAGGGCTTCACGCATTCGTGGGCGCAGATCGTAGGCTGCAGGATAGGTGGAAAAGGCCTGCCAGCGGCGCAGCCAGGAGCCTACGAGGGCATCGGGCAGCGGAAATGGCAGGAATGTGCTGCCGCTGCCGTGAAAGGTGGTGGGGGTGTGGAATTTTAGTGTCCAACTTTGCGGCAGGGTTTTGGCCTGGGTATGGCGGTTTAACAGGTCGATGGGGCGTGCTTGTCCGGCCCAGGGGTGTTCTTGGGGCGTGAGGGCTATTTTTTGTACTGTCCAGGGAATATCGGCCAGTTCGATTTGGGCAGGTAAACGTGGCAGCCAGTTGGCGAGTAAATTTTGTGATAGGGTTTTGTTCAATGTGGTAATGCGCAGCCAGGCTTGTTGGTTAATGGAAACGGCCGTGATGCCGTGTTTGGCATGTGGTAGACCCATGAGAGGTGACACGGTGAAGGGTGTGGGGTTTTTTGACTGGTGCAGTCTGTCGGCGAAGGCGGCGTCAACTTGCTGCCACTGCTGGAACCAAAAGCCGTGCACGGCACGACCGGTGCTGCCGTGGATGGCGCCACGTTGTTGGGCTTGAAGTTGAAGGACGATTGCTGTTAACATGATTTTTGATTTACGATTTTAGATTTATGATTTGCGATTTTGGATTTGCGAATTGGTCGATTTCATTTGTACCGTTTTCCATTATTCCGCAAGGGATGATTAACGTTTCTGGTCTGTCAGCATCTTGAATACGTTTTAATTCTTGGAAGAAATCGGCTGTTTTGAGGTAGTTGAGATTAAAACGGTCTCCTTCTTTGACGGCCATGCCCAAATAGCCCAGAATCTCGGCTCTGGTAAAGTTTTGGCGTTTGATTTTTATGGGGAGTTGTATCGATTGGTTTGTGTCAGAGCAGTCAAGCCGAATGCTGATCTCTTGTTGCATTTGTTTTTCTTTTTGCCGGGCACGATACAGCTGCCAGGCGGTATAGGGAATGCCAATGATGGCGATGGTATCGGCGATGAGGCCCATATAAAAAGTGATGTTTTGTAAATCCATGCGGTTATTTGCTCCTGATTTGTATTATGTGCGCTGCGAACGCGCATTATCACGCACACTTTGTAGGTTGATGATTTCGGCGACTTCGTATTGGGGCGGTACGCTGTTGGATTGGGGTCTGATGCGGACAATGGCTGGGAAATAGCCCATACGGCCGTGGAGTGCTGCAAGGAGTACGGCCGTGACGGGGGCGTAGGCGGGCGGGTTGATGAGGATGGGTTGGGTTTGCCAGGCGGTGGCGGTGAGGTTGACGGCGTTGATGAGGTCGGCGACTTGCGGCGCGAAGGGCTGGTTGTTGTCGACTTGGCAGGGAATGGTGTAAACGGCCGTAATGGTCTGACCCGTCAGGTCTTCGATGGTGGACTGTTGGTCGGGGGTGAGTGGATGGGTGAAGTTGATAATGATCATAAGTTACTCCTGTGTTGGGTTTTGCCCAGGTTAATGATGAAGTCAGGGATTTACAGTTAAGTCCTTGAATATGTCGGTTGTTCCATTTCCCGTTTTAGTTTCTTTTCAATTTGAGGCAAATCATCCCCCGTGACAACAACGATTCGCCTATTTGCTGCTTGTCGGCAGAGTTTTTCAAAACCAGGGTCGTTTTCGGCTTTTTGTGCAGTTGAAATGAAGAGGCGAACACAATAATTACCACCTAATTTAATCGCTTTGCTTTCCAATCGCGCTAAATCAGTGGAACTAAATTTGCCTGTTTTGCATTCGCAAATAAGGGCGTTGGCATTATGAACGGCAATCAGATCAATTTCGCCTTTGAAATCTTTTAGTTCAACGGCCATCTTCACTGAATCAAAACCAGCTTCTTTTGCTTGCAAATAGACGTAGTATTCCAACCAATCGCCATATAAAAAGGCATGATCATGTTGTGTTTCAACCCGGTAGGAGAACCGTGTGTCCTGTTCTGTAAACCGGCTAATCAGTCCAGCTTCGTACAGACGCTGCATAAATCGACGCAGGTCTTCATTATCGACGTGTTTTGATAAATTTAATTTATTAATGTGGATTGTTTTGGGTGTTTTGATATTCTCTCCAGCTTTACGTATGATTGCCAGTAATTTGTCTGTTTGGGCAATGTTTTCGGCCAGTTCGCCTGCCACTGCTACCGCTTGCTCTGGAGTGCAAGAGAGTCGCTTGACATCGAATTTGTATTGGAATACGGCCGTGTCGCACGCTGTCACATATTGGTCTACGGTCAATTTTTTGGTTAACCGCTGCGTTTTTTTGCCGGAAGCGAGGGGAATCAGTTGGGACTTATGGGTGTAGATGCTAAAGGGCAGCGCCTGAGGATGTTTATCGTGAAGGTAATGATAGACGGCAAAAGACATAGATTGTGGGACGGACGTTAGGTTGACAAAATGCAGGTCTGATATATCAGCACACAATTGAGTAACGGCCGTTGTCACCTGATCAAAATTATTGCCGTCAACCGTTTTTACGTCACGTACATCATCGCACAGCAAATCTGGCTGACTGACTCGCAGCAAACGCATAATAATTTTCTGAAAGGTCAGATACTGGTCGTCTTTATGCTCACAAAGCAAAAATTTTACTCTATTTACCTCATGGATAAATTGCAGCGCTCCCATTAAAGCTGGTGTGGCACTGCGACCACCAACGAGGAGCAGCATTACCTTTTCAGTCATGACATATTTCTCCTTATCGTCAAATGATGGCATTGTGGCTTTAGAAAGGGATGCACGCTGACTAAAGCCCCAACGCCAATTGTGAACTATTATAGATTTCTGGTGTCATCATCAGTTGGCAACGAATCAATAAGTTCTCGATACCAGTTGCTGCGCTTGGTGCGTTTCCACTGTTTACTGTTGCTGGTACCGCGCACATAACGCAGATAAAGACGGGCCATTTCCTGCCGATAGCGCTCAGGTAAGGAGGAGGTACGCCATTCGTTGAGAATTTCTTGTCGATCTGTGTGGCTCAGCTTATCTTTGAATGTCTTGACGGCTTTTTCCTCAGCAGAAAGTGGCTTGGGTGTGATGCGGGATGGCGTTTCTTGACTCGAATCTTCATTTTCTTCATCCTGCGATTTCTCATCGTCAATGGAGGTCATACGGCCGTAACCGCTGGATGTCTTGCCACCAACACCAATCTCTTCCAAAGCCATCTTCAAAATCCCCATACCGGAAGCAGCCCATTGCGGTGCATCTGGCGCATAAAGGGCGATGAGAAAAGTGCCGTGAGCCGACAGAAACGGAATCGGTGTCGGGCTATCCCAGTCAGCGGGTGGTTGTTTGCCGGTTTGATAATACTCTCTATGATGTACAGTCATGACCTCGTTGTGAATGCCAAACGAATGGGGTAGAGGTAGGGCGTCATAAAAAACGACAATGCCAGCTCTAGCTTTTTTACGTTGCTTGTCAGCTTCTGAATCATCCTCATGCGGCGTGAGCGCCTGACCACCAAATAAGGTGCGAAAAGCGGGGCCTTTTTCCGCCCAAACGCCATCCAGATTGGCAGCGGCGTAAGCGCGAGCCGTGCCCTTGAGCGAACTACCAGGAATAATGGGCACGCCATAGGTATGGTGAAAAGTCAGCCCGTTTTCAATAACGCTTGCGCCGCCCAAACCGGCAGCTATACGGCCGATGACCTTCGCCTTTACCATCTGTGCCCCCATCGTTTTTAGCTGCGCTTGCCAGCGGTTGAAAAACGCCTCATAAGCAGACGGTTCTTTGATTTTACCGGTCAATGTGATGTGATCGGCATAGGGTTCTAACGTTGCACCTTTTTGCACTTTCAGATATTTATCAAACCACAAGCCCGCATTGGGAAAAAACTGCGGGTGGAATGGAATGTTCCTTAAAACGGCACGTCGGACGCTCATGAGTCATCTCCTTCGGGCACATCGTCAGTTGGCTTGACATCCAGCACCGATTCGGCAAAGCGTTTGTACCAGATGAGGGCATCAGAAACGCGGCGGGTGAGCAGGATGTAGCGATCCAGGTTTTCGTTGCGGCTTTTTTGGGCTAATGCTGCGCCATCTGTAGCTTCCGGCCACGCGATTGCTTCAGCCAGATGATCTAACAAATCGTTGTATGCATCTTCTTGCTTGGCCTGTACAAATGCAAGTGCCTGAGCGAGACCTGATTTTCGAATAAGCAGCGGCAATTTGTGGGACATGCTGCCATATTTTTGGCGATAAGGATCATCTTTTTCTTTATATTTCTCAGTGATTCCCACGCTATGTTCATAGGCTTTTTGGGCATATTTCTGTTGCTTGGTGTGCATGTTAGCCTCCATTCATCACGGAGATTAGACGACATAAACCGCGCCCGATGGTGGCATGGCCACCGAGTTGGGTCAATCCATCTATCAGGTCTGGTACTTTATTCAGGGCATCGTTGGGGTTCATGCCGTTGGTGCCCACGGGTTGGGCGGTGATGAGGCCAACCAGCACCGTTTCGGCAGGCAGGGCTTCTTCGTACCAAAGATTTTGAGAAGTTTTGTTTTCGTCCAGCACGTTGCGGGCGATAACTTCGGTGGCAGTTTCGAGCAGGAAGGAGAGACGGTCATCGTGGATGATGCAAAAGCGTTCGTTGAAGGTTTTCCGCCAGCCTTTGCCTGGGGCGTCGTTGGGGAAAAGATATTGGCTGATCCAGTTAGCCCAACGGGTCGTGGGATTGGTTTCTTCACTGTCGGTAACGGCCGTAAAATCCAAATCTTCTATAATGACCTGGTTGTTTAGGTGGATGGCGGGGGCAACGGCCGTGTACGCCTCTTCTTTGTTGGGTTGGGGAACATCAGGTAGATCGTTGATGTCCAAATAGCCCAATGTCCGCTTAAATCGCTGTAAGATAAAGGGGGATGTTATCCAGGCAAATGTGCCTGCGAGGGAACGGACGGGGAGCAGCAGCAGCCGCTGGTCGGTAAATTGCAGTGCGCTGGCGCTGCTGTTGTCTCCGGAAATGTTGCCAGGTTTAGGACCAAAGAGCGTGATGCTATCTTCTGCGTCACCATAACGGTCACGCAAGACGCCTTTGAGGGATGAGCCGGGCAGGTAGGGAATGCCGGTAGCCACTTCGCGGGCAATGGGTAGATCAATAACGCCGGTTCCCTGACCCGTTCCGGGATGCAGGGGTGTAAGTGCATGGGTAAAAAGTAGTTTTGCTTTCATTTGTTTTCTCCAAACATTTCAATTTCGTTATTTACGGAAGCTGATCAAGAAACGCCTGTAAAATGTCTGTATTAGCGTTGTAATCGGGATAATTGGTGCGGGCATTCAACTGTTGCGCTCGTATATTTTCCGTCTGGATTCTAGCGCGGATGCGCCCGGCTTCTGGCTGGCTTAAATTTTCAGCACCAGCAGATGGATCGTTTGGTGAATTCTTTAATTCCAATCCGCCTGGGGGGATGGTTTGGCCCTGCAAGATGGTTGCCAGTCCCACATAGCCATCGGTGCATTTTAACGGCCGTAATATTAGCTTAGAGGCTCTGCGTTCATGATCCGCGCCTTTCAATTCTGTTTTGCGAGGATCTGCATTAGGATTATCCTGCCAGTTATCATCATCATCCTTGAATTCAAACACAATCGGCAATCCAAATGCAGCGCGTGGAAACTTTTCAATGGGCTGCCCACCGTCTATCGGGGTGTCATGTCGCGGCATAGCCTGATTAGTCAACTCACGAATAGCTTCTGGTTCTGGCCAGTGGCTACGGCTAAAAGGGCGCCAATTCCCGTATATTTCTTTCAGATTGCGACTTTGCCGGAAATTTTTTAGCGAATCAATCAGAACTTGCCAGGCATCCATCGGATCGTCCTTCGATGGCGTGCAGTGAGTATGGTTTTTGTCTCGGCTTAAACCGGGCAGTTTGTCATTAGCTGGTACATTGGCGATTTCGAACGTTTCAACCATTTCTTCCACAATTTCATCAGCAGCATTTTGGCAGGAATAACGCCATTCCCACTTTGTGGATTTGTACTTTTTGTCGTCAATCCATAAATCCACATTTGCGCAATGTAGTGCGCCAAATCCTCTGCGCGTACGTGCCCCAAGGCCACCAAATGTTTCCCACGCCCAGAGAGCGGCTTTTAGATCAGGTCTTAACGATTTTGGGCAGTCAATCCGCAAAGTAAACTTAACATCTTCGTAAACGTTGCCATTTGTTTCAATGAGTGGAAAGGCAGCATATGTCAAGTTTGCTCCCAGATCGTTAACATTTATCCTATTTCTACACTCTGTGCTGATAACAGTCATGGCTATTTTTGAGCCGCTACCCGTTGACCCCCAGATTTCATCTTCTTTGGCTTTGAGTTTTTCCCAATCCCCGGCATATTTAAGCCCGCGTGTTGCTCGCCACCAAAAACGCAGCTGGCCGCGCACGGCCGTTCCGCGAATTGGGTTATCTACATCGACTTCATTGGCTTTGAATCCGCCGCCAAAGAGAGGGGTGATGAGTTCATATTGGCGGATCATTTTGACACGGCCGTTTGCTTTCTTTATAGGTTCCGGCGGTATTCCTGCAATCAGTGGCTTAACCATTGTTTTTCTCCTTTGCATCAATTTTCATTGTGGGCGCTGTGCCGTCCCAAATGCCAACGGCTGTTAATCCAAATCCGACTTTAGACATTTCATCATCATCTGAAAGGGGTTGTAACCAACGGTCTTTTACCCATTGGGTCACATCTCCTTTCACCTTCACAAAATAGACGCTGCCCGCCGGAGCCAGCCGTTTGGTAGCTTTGGGGCCGTGTTTCGCAAAATCCCAGCCAGAGACGACAACAGGATTGGCAACGGCCGCTGCCAACAACTTCACATCCGCACCAAAATCAGGCTGCCAGCCAGCCTTAAAATAGGTAGGCGTCAGTAAAATCAGGCGGCAGTAACCGTCATTCTCTTTAATTTTTTGCACTAATTCATTTGGCTTAGTAGGCAGCGATTGTTTTGTCTGCTGCCAATTCATCAAGCGTCGTTCGCCACCCAGCGGGGCAAAGCCTATGGCAATTTCCAGTTCGGAACTGTCATTGCCTTTTACATCTACGGCCAGGCCTAATTTTCGCGCGGCTGTCAAACTATCTTCTTCTGGCCGCTGCCAGAAGGTGAGGCCGCTGGTGGCAAACAATGCGCCGTCTATCCCGGTGAAGGTTGCTGGGTTGATGCCAACATGGACGCGACGGTCGGGTTGTGGGCCGTTGTGGCCAAGTTGAGCCGGTTTGAGCGGCGCGGTTTGGCCTGCCGGATCAAGCAACCAGCTTTCAAATACATCCCAATACCAGAATTCAGGAGCGTTTTGTGATGGTTTGCGATTATCCGGTTTTGGCAAGCCAACGATATGGGGCGTGAAATTGTCCGGTTTATCAAAATCAGCGCCACCTGGTAAGGTTAACGGCCGTAACCATTTGCGTTCAATCTGCCCCTCCTCAATTTTGTCATCAAAAACCAGGGCATCGGCGGGGGCAGGTACCAAAAATTGCCATTCTTGCGCGTCGTTTTGTTCGACGAGCAGCGGGCCGCGCACGCAGATTTTCTTCACATCCTCGATGTTCTCTATGTCAAAGATGCCGTTCTCGTCCTGCCCGGCGCGGGTACGAACGCCGCCCGCCGTGGTAGATGGAAAGGGAAAGGGCAGCGAGCGGGCGCGGGCACCAGGCGTGGCGTGGAAGGGACGGCCGTCGCGCACAATGAGCGGGTCTTGGGGTTCAATTATCCAAAGGGTCATGGGGTTCCTCCATTTGCGATTGACGATTTCCGATTGACAATTGGGTGTGTTCTTGTGCTGCGGCAGTGTGGGCGGCGATGATTAGTTCACTGCTAAGGGATTCGATATTGTTCTGTTTATGGTCAAGATTTTCTACGCTTTGGGCCACATAGGCGGCTGCTTCAGGGTCCCCTTCTTTGCGATTGATGATGCGTTGTGCTTCTATGGCGATAACGTCGGGCAAGGAATTTGTTTTGCCATTGTCTCTGTCTTGCAGCGCCGCTTGCATGGCTTCTTGTCCGCCCAGGTGCAGGTACATATCACGCAGTTGGTAGGCCAGACCTTTAGGCAGCGCGTTGGCACTGTAATAGGCCGCAAATTGAGTAAGACGCACATCAATCTCTCCCCAGCGCCCGACAATTGTGCGCGGGACACCGCTGCGTTTATTCAGGGTGATGGCCAGGGCATTCTTCTTGCTTTCCTTTTCTTCACCGTTCACTTTTTCTACCTTTTTGAAGCGTTTGGCTTCTTTTTCTGCGCTGCGAGCCAATTCGAGTGCATCTTCCAATGGTTCCAGGTGATGGACGATGGCGATTCCGGCAGAGAAGGTAAGACCGCCCATCATTTCATGGAATGTTGTCGCGAGTACTTCTGTGCAGAGGACGGCCGTAGGTAGCGGCAGCAGCGCCAACACATCATCCCCGCCTGCATAGACGACGGCACCATCATGTTCTGCAACAATGCCCCTGGCTTCTTCGGCAAACTTGGCCAGCTCTTGCGAGAAAGTGCGATGTTCTGCGGCTGTTTTCATACTGGCCAGTGCTTCGCCCATGCTGTCACCATCGGCAACGAGAAGGGCATAGTAGGGATTGGGTTCGGACAGGTCGGCTGCTTTGAGAAATTCTTTAAGTTTTTGTTTGGGAACGGCCGTTTCGCTTTTGTCCATAAAGTCAAGCAAACGGGATTCAAATAGAAGAGAGCCATCAAATTCGTCTAAAATTGGCAATTGCAATTTATGGTAAACGACTTCCTGCTTTTCAATTTCCGGGTTTACTTTTGTTAGTGCGGCTATGTAGTTGTCCCACTCTGCTTTCACGATTGGTTCACCAGCATTGGCTTGTAACTGTCTCCGTAGGGGCATGGCGGCCATGTGGGAAGTGCTGGGGAAGCGGGATTTATCATCATCGCTCATGCCCAGCCGCTTGAGCAAATCTACGCCAGATAGCTGTTCGCCGGGGCGGGCGCGGAAATCTGAGTACATTAGCTTGGCATATTCAGCCTCAGTTTCTTTTTTGGATTTTGGGGGAGTGACCGTTTCCATACGGCCGTCCAGTGAAGATTTAGGTAATTTCTCCCCAACCCAATCAACAGCCTTGAAGTTGCGCGTATTTTTACGCGCAGCCAACAGCGCATCGGCATAGTTGCGAGCTTGTGAATACTCCCCGTTTTCGGGGTAGGAAACCCAGTAAAATTCCAAAAAACTGTGCAATTGTTGATGTGCCCGCGTTGAAGCCTCTGGGTTCAGTTTTTTGTCCAACGATGCGGAATTTATCAGCCCATCATAACGTGTATCCAGCGCATCTTTTGCTGCCTTGGCCGCCGCTCCAGGGTCAGCAACCAACGCAGCGACTTTGTTGGAAACACCCAAATTGCTGCCGACAGCCAAATTGCTGTCATGTGCTGGGAAAATAAGCCTATTTTTTTCATCTTGCTCAACGATGCCTCGGGCGGCAGCCTTGCTCAACTCGCTCATGAGCCAGGAGCCAAACCAGAGATCGCGCGTACGCCGGGCAGCAGCGATAAACTTCTGCATTGGCCCAATATGTATTTCGAGTAAAAATTGCATAACACCTCCTTTCCAAAGTCTGTTGTTGACAGAAGTGGAAATAATTTTAGTTTTAACATCATACCAAACGACAACGGCCGTTTACATCAGAACCTTTTCGGAAATTACTCAGAACACCCTCTGATGTCAAATCCGTTCCAATAAGTTATCCTCCAATACAGATAACGTTCCTACGTATAAAGTGCCTGCAAACCCAGACCGGTAAAGACAATCAGCTTTACCGGTCTGGGTTGTATACGCAGGATTAGAAGAACATTTCAAATTTTTGCGCCAGAAAACGATAATCCAGGTATGCGTCTGCGGGTAAATCCCAAACATTGCGGCACTCAGCCAGGATCACTGTTTTATGTGAATCGACTGTTTTGATGGTGATATGTAACTGCGCAGCAACTTGTTGGGGATTTGATCCCTCTGCAAAAGCACGCAGAACGTCTTGTTGGCGATCAGTTAGCCTGGCATAGACTGCCTGACAACGGCCGTTTTCAACCTCATCCAATACAGCGCGTGGACGGGCTAACACATCTGTACCTGGCACAGCCGGACGTGTCAATTCGCGCAAGGCTGGGAAATAACTGCCCCACGGCATCATCGGCACGCGAATCAACCGAAAGCCGGAGTCTGGCGGCAAGTGCATAATTGCGCCTTCATTGGCGGCGCGGCGTAACGCATCAGGTGTGTACATATGCCACAATTCGTCTTGATGACCAAAATGCAACATCGCCGCCGACATAGTTAACAGACCCAAAATCCTGCGCCCGCCGCTGATGCAAATATGCAAAGTTTGATTTTGGGATTTCAGACGTGCAATCAAGCTGTTAACCGCTTCCCAGGCGGTATTGGCGTCACTTTCATCATGAATGTCAGCGATGGCATGAATGGGGTGGGGCTGGTATTTGAGGGAATG
>JAGRDI010000232.1 GCA_020432765.1 Anaerolineales bacterium
TCCATGAAGTTGGAACTGCTGGTGAGTTTATCGCGCAGTGTCATGTACCAGATGCGTCCCGCTTTTTCCCAGGCGAAACCACCGAGTGCAACGGCCGTTAAATAAAAAGCACGGTTCGGAATACCCGAATTGATGTGCACGCCGCCATTGTCGCTGGTCGTATCAACGTAATTATCCATATGGCCTGGCTGCGGATCTTTGCCCAGTGTGGGGTCATCATAAGCCGTTCCCGGTGCGCTCATCGAACGAATGCCAACCCCATTAACTTTATCTGTAAACAAACCCGCGCCAATAATCCAATCGGCTTCCTCTGCTGTGTGGTTCAGGAAACGCTGTTTGACCATTGAGCCAAATACATCGGACATCGATTCGTTTAAGGCCCCTGGTTGGTCACGATAATTCAGCCCGGCAGAAAATTGGGTCACACCATGGGTTAATTCATGACCGATAATGTCGATGGCGATTGTAAAACGGTTAAAGAGGCGTTGATCTTCGGGCAGATTTTCGTCACCATCGCCGTAGACCATGCGTTGGCCATTCCAAAAGGCGTTGTCATAGCCGACTTTGTAATGCACGGTTGAATCGATGCGCATGCCATAATTGTCGATGGAGTTACGGCCGTATACCTCGTTATACAAATCATATGTAGCGCCGGCACCATCATATGCTTCATCAACGGTCACATCTCCAGTGGCCGGCTGGCCTTCGGAACGCACCTCTATTCCGGGCAGCGTAGATCCATTTTGGGCGTCAAAAACAACACGCTGTTTGTCTGTAGATACCCCCTTGGGAACCTCCGGCGTTTTACTGCTGGCAACAGCACGCTGCACGCGCATTTGGCCACCAACAACCAGATTTTGGCGGGCTTGTTCTTGCTGTTCCGGCGTGCCGTTTTCGGCAATAGCCTGCAGCAAATGCGGGGGGACAATACAAAATAAGGAATGATACTGGTTACACATGACAGAACTCCTTTGGATAACACTTTAGCGGTCAGCACTTTGGTGTATTAGGCAGCGGTTGATTGGCTGACCAACTGTTTAGTTATTGCTGGGGTCTGGCGAATTCTAGACTTGTCAGGTTTCTACCACGAGTGGCATATGAGCAAATTGATCATAAAACCTGACAAGTCTCCTCTGCAAAAATAAAAAACGCCAGTGTCCAGGTTATTATTGTACTGAAAATGTGGGTTTAGTAAATGAATAGAGCCTATTTTGCCATTTAGCTTGGCTGTGGATAAGATTATCCTAAGCGATCAGCTTATCAACGGTTCAGCAAATCAGCCTGCCCTTGACCAAGTGAAATCGGGTGTATTTTGGCTTGTTTTGCTTTTAATTCGCCGTGTAAGCTCATTGCCCATAGGCTGATTGGCCCGATGACCCTAGCTGGTCAACTATCCAACTACGCACGCACGAATAATGCTAAAAAATTTAAGGATAAATAAAGAAATTTTTACAGCGATACTTGCGCATTTGCAAGCTGTTTATCCACAAGAAGGCTGTGGCTTGCTGGCTGGTCTGGACGGACAAGTTAGCCATTGGTATGCGGTTGAAAACAGCTTGCACAGCCCGGTTGCCTATCATATGGAGCCAACCCAACAATTGCAGGCGATGTTAGCAGCCGAAGAGGAAAGTTTGACCTTGTTGGGAGTATGCCATTCACATCCAACCGGACCCGCCAGACCGTCACAAACTGATATCAAGCAGGCATATTATCCAGATTTTGTGCAGATCATTGTGTCGTTGCAGAACCGTGTGCAGCCATCTGTACGCGGTTTTTATATTGTAGACGGCCAGGTAAATGAAATTCCTTTATTGCTTGAGTAACGCAAACGGCCGTTTCGTGTTATTACACGTACAAATTCACCCTAAAATGGAAATTACTCACATTTCGTGATGTTGAGGAGGAAAAATTGACGATTGTTTATTTTCTATTAGCAGCCTTAATCGGCTACATCTGCGGGGCAATTCCCTTTGGTTACCTCTATGTGAAGGCGACCAAAGGCATCAATATCCTTGAATATGGCAGCGGCCGTACCGGTGGCACGAACACCTATCGTGCCGCTGGTGTAACAGCCGGCATTGTTACTGCGTTGTTAGATGTACTCAAAGGTGCAACGGCCGTTTGGGTAACACGTGCTTTATTTGGGGATGCATTGGGGCAAGAACTGCTGCCATGGGCTTTGTCAACGGCTGGTGTGATGTCTGTTATCGGTCATAATTGGTCCGTGTTTTTAGGTTTTCGTGGTGGCGCCGGCACTGGCCCCAATGTCGGTTGGGCTGCCGCGATTTGGTGGCCGATTTTCCCCATTGCTTTCATCGTCATGGTTGGCATGTTGGTGGGGTTGGGCATGGCTTCCATCGCCTCACTTACGATGGCGCTGGTAATTCCCGTCAGCTTCATCATCTTGTATGCGGCTGGAATAGCTGGTTATTCTGCTACCTTGGCCTATATCGTTGGCGGACTGGCTTCATTAGCGATTGTCACCTGGGCATTACGCACAAACCTCAAGCGCGTTATTGCTGGCAATGAACGCCTCGTTGGTCCGCGTGCTAAAGCCGCTGAACGTAAACAACAAAACGCAAAAGCATAATATTTAGATAACAGATTTGTCAACTTTTCACAGAACTAATAAAAGTTGACAAATCTCCCTTAAATTAGCCCCCACTTTTCGTCAACAATTCATAATGTAACATTCCTAGAGCATCGACTTGTACGCCATCAACTTTTGTAAGTGAAAGGGCGCGGCGAGGTTCTTGAGAAATGTCTAAGGTGGGCAGATCGCTGGCCCATAAGGTTTGTATCTGTGCGAATAATTCTGCACGTGCATTTGGATCTATTTCTTCACGTGCTGCTTTATTGAGGGCATCCATTTCGGCACTCTCGTAGTTAGAACAGAATACGCGGTCAGTATTCTCGACAAAGAAATCTGTCCAACTGCTGGCATCCAGGTAGTTGACGGGTTTGCCGGGTGAAGGCCAGCCTAACACATAGGCTGGATAGCCACATTGGGCGATTTCGACACGGAATTGATCCCAGGGCGCGCCTGAGATTGTGACCTGAAAGACGCCGGTTGTTTCTAGTTGTGCTGCCAATGCATTTAGATATTGTTCTTCGACTGCCGAGTAACGGCCGTCATTCACGAACCAGATTTCAATCGGCAATGGATTTTCAGTGTTATAGCCCACTTCTAACATGAGCGAACGCACTTTTTCCAGGTCTTTCTGCGGCAAGGTTGGCACATGTCCGGGCACATCATTGGGTACTGGGCTGTAAAGCGGCAAACGTTCTCCAGGAAAGATAGTATTCACCAGACTGTCGCGATCTAAAGCGTAGGAGACTGCCTGGCGCACTTTTTTATTATCCCATGGGCCGGTCCCCTGTTCAAAAATCAAATAGCTTTTGAAGGTAGAGGGTCCTTGCCAGGAGATGATGTCGGGAGTGCCATCACTGTCTAAATCCTGATCGCTTAATTCAATAAAATCCTGGAATGGTAAACCTGTCCAGGCCAGATCAATGGATTGGAATTCAGACAAAGATTTGCGCATCACGACCGGATCGTCGTAGAAACGCACGATAATATTCTCGAAGGCAGGCGCTGGCCGTCCGGGCCACTGCGGGTTGGCTTTGAGGCGAATACGGTCGGTTGATGACCAATTGGCGATGGAGTATGGGCCCAATCCGCCACAGACACTGCCGGGATCGGCCGTTTCTGGGTAACAGTCACTGCTGATTGGAAAATAGGGTGGTGTTGCCAACAAATTGGGGAAGTAGGCGGTCGGTTCTTGCAAGATGAACTTGACCGTAAACGGGTCTACTACCTGTACGGCATCATCATCCGCGAAATTGTCCTCATTGCTATCTTTCAAGAAATCGTTGACCATGAAATTGCCCAGCCGCGAAGCTCGTAAAATGGACCAGCGTACATCTTCAGCCGTGAATTCACGCCCATCAGGGAATAATAACCCTTGTTTAAGGCGGATTGTATATTCGAGCTTATCTGCTGAGATGATCGGGAATTCTTCGGCCAGGATAGGCTGCAAATTGTTTTCCGCATCAAACATGTAAAGACCGCTCATGGTGTTGTTTTTTATTTCCCAATTGACAAAATCAGGGGAAAGCGCGGCTGGGTCCATGTCGGTGAGTGCACCGACGACGCCAATGAAGAATTCGCCAGCCGGGGTGCCGACACGTGATTCACCGGCATCAATGCTGGTGGTTGTGGGGTCATCAAGGATTAACCAGGCGACGGTGAGCCGGTCAATGACTTGATCAGTTTGTAATTTTTTGATGGCACTGTTGAGCTGCTCCAGGAGTTCGCTGTTATTTGCGGCAACAGCGATACCGTAAGATTTGCTGGTTATCCAGCTGTTGTCACCGCCAACGACTTTTAATTGTTGGGGATAAGCTTCTGAAAAATATTCGGCGGTGTGATTATCGATGACGACTGCACGCACTGTTTCGTCGATTAGGGCTTGGATGACCTGATTCGGCCGTTCATATTCATTAAAAAGGTCATCTTCACTGATATTGAGGATTTCCTGGGCGGCTTGTTCCGCATGGGTGCCAAATTGCACCCCGACGGCCATACCGGGCTGCAAATCCTGCACATTTTGGATTTGGTCTTCATCGGCCAGGACCATTAAGACTTGTCCAACTTCCAGGTAAGGAACAGTGAAAGCGATGCCCTCTTGTGGGTTTTCAGGCACGAGTAAACTGGACATGACGGCATCAAAATCGGTACTGCTGCCGGTTGCTAACAGATCAAGCACTCCTTGATGCGGTGTAACCACAAATTCGTAATCAAAGCCGGCAGCTGCGGCGATATTTTCCATGACATCATTGTTAAAGCCTTCCACATTGCCAAAGGCGTCGAAGCGTGTGAAGGGCGGCAAGGGGGCGTCGGTGGCGATGACGGTGAAATCACGCACGCGGGTGGGCACGGCCGTTTCCGTGGGCGTGGCTAATAATTCAGGTGTGGAGGTAACGGCCGTTTCTGTAGATGGATTTTGTTGGCAAGCTGCGACCAGCAGTAGAAGGGTAAAAAGCAAGCTCAGTCGCAACGGCGTTAAAAAATTAGTCATATTTACGTTCCTTTTTCCGAAACGCTAGTATAACAAGCCGAGGTAAGGGGGCAAAAATAGTTATGCAGCTTCTAAACTGGCAGCGTGTTATAATGTTATCATCTTCCCCAAATTATGTTCTTGGGCGTATTGCAAAGCGATACCGGCAGCGGCGGCATCCTGTACCGCGACCCCGACCGACTTGAAGAAGGTGATTTGACTGGCAGCGGTACGGCCGTGTATATCCCCATTAATAATCTCACCCAATTCAGCATGAATATGATCCAGAAAGATGTCGCCATTTTGCAGGGGAATGAGTAGATCACCAGCTTCTTCAAGGACTGCTTCACGTGAATCTACAACAACCAGAGAACGCTGCACAGTGATTAAGTCAATTTCTTGCATTGTTGGCAAGAATGATCCTACCCCATTAACATGCGCACCTGGCTTCAAGCGTTTGCCATCGAAGACAGGGGTGTTTGACGTGGTCGCTGTGCAAATGATGTCGGCATCGGCAACGGCCGTATCTGCATCTTTTGCCAGTTGAATATTGTAGGGAATGGGACCTTTTCCAGCCATGTCGGCCATGAACGCTTCAGCACCAGCATGATCCAAACAAAAAACGCGCACTTCTTGAATATCACGCACGGTACAAACTGCTTCTAATTGTGTGCGTGCCTGTGTGCCACAACCAAAAATGGCGGCGACGGCCGCATCAGGTCGTGCTAAAATGTCGGTGGCCGCACCAGATGCTGCGCCGGTGCGTATGGCCGTCAGCGAGCCGCCTTCTAATAAGGCTAATGGCTGTCCGGTTTTGGGATCAACTACCATTACGAGTGCATGGATCAATGGCAGCCCCTGTACCGCATTCTGAGGGAAAACCGAAACCACTTTGACAGCCATGCTGTTGTTTTGCGGCAGAAATGCGGGCATGATCAAGGTCGAGCCATGATCTGTGCTAACATGGCTGCGCAGTGGCATTTCTGCTTCACCCCCAGAAAGCTGGGCATAAGCCGACTTCATTCCCTGTATGGCTGCTGCCATCGGTAGGGCTTGTTTGACATCGGCATAGGACAATATTCGTAGTTTCATGATTTTCCTGCTTTTTCTCTTACGGCATCCAGAATAAATCCGGCGGCCAATTTGATTGGTCAACGGCCGTTTCTGTAATGCGATAGATGCCCAATGCTTCACCAGAAGCACATTCACCAAATGCTTGACAGTTGAGTGTGCCGGTTAGGCCGGGAAATGCAGTCGTGTTGGTTAGTGCATCGCGTAACGCTTGGCGACCAATTAACAGGCTGTTGTTTTTGCCTACTTGTGCGCTGGTTTCAATGGCATCAAGTAATAAGTTTGTGGCATCGTAGGCGTGTGCATGATAAAAGCTATTTGGTGTGTCACTGTACTTGAATTGCCACAATTCTAAAAATTGGTTATATGCTGACCCGGATACGGCTGGGCCAGCAACGTAGAAATTGGGAACGGCCGTTTCGCCTTGTGTCATAAATCCCGGCACCAATAAACTATCAGTGCCAAGCAAAGAAATGTTATCAATAACATCATGGTCGGCCAAATCGCCGAGCAGAAGACGCGCTTCTGGTTCCAATAATGCTAAATATAAAATATCTGGCATGATAGTTTCAATACTAGATAGTTGTTCAGAAAATGTTGTTTGTCCAGGCAAAATCGCTTGCTGCATGATAATAGCGCCACCCAACTCTTCAAACGCAGCTGCAAAACTGGTTGGAACCCCGTCAAATGGATAAATGCGCTCATCATAAATGATTACGGCCGTTGTCGCGCCTAGATAGCTGGTGGCGAATTTTGCAGCAGCAACTCCCTGCCACAGCTCATTATGCGCCGTTCGGAAAAAACCGGGCTGCCATACACCGCCTGTGGCGGAATCTGTTGTGGTCAAATTTGTTGCTGTGGATGATGGCGAAAGCATGACGTTGTTGGCTGCATTGATGATTGGAATGATAGCTGCCGCCGCTGTTGAACAGGTAGGGCCAATAATGCCGATGATGTTGGAAACGGCCGTAAGTGTTTCAGCGGCACCAATGGCTTGTTCGGCCAAACAGCCAGAATCTGCATTCGTTAACTCAATTTGATGTCCCAAAAGTTCGCCATTGCGTTCATCAATTGCAATCTCAACCCCACCCAAGCTGTCATTGCCCAAGCTTTCCGCTGCTCCTGAAGTGGCGAGCAGCGTCGCCAATCGTACAGGATCATTGGCCGCAATTTCGATGCATCCCAGGCTGTCTTCACAAACCAAATCCGGTTTTGAACACGCAACTAGACTGCAAGTAAATAATATCGCTGCTAAAAAAAGGAGGAAAGAAGATTGCGTATTGCGTATTGCGTGAACTTTCTGAATATGCAATACGCAATACACAATAGGTTCTGGCAATCTCATGAAAGCCCGAAGATTTTAATCAATACCCAAGTATGCTTTTTGCACAGTAGGGTCCTTCTGCAGATTGGCGGCTGAATCACTGAGGACAATTTCACCCGTTTGCAAGACGTAGCCGCGATTGGCGATTTGTAAGGCCATATGGGCGTTTTGTTCCACCAATAATACGGTCATGCCTTCATCATTGACCTTTTTTATCGTGTCGAAAATTGTTTCAACCAACACAGGTGCCAAGCCCATCGAAGGCTCATCCATCAAAATCACCTTAGGGCGTGACATTAATGCGCGTGCGGTAGCCAACATTTGCTGTTCGCCACCACTCATTGTGCCAGCTAACTGATTCTTACGTTCGCCCAAACGTGGGAACAACTCATATGTATAGGCGAGGTCTTTGGCAATGCCATCTTTGTCGGTACGATGATAAGCACCTAACTCTAGATTTTCTTCCACAGAAAGCTTGGCAAAAACGCCGCGCCCTTCTGGAACCATGGCCACACCTTTGGAAACAAGTTCGTGGGCTTTATAATCAGCCAGGTTTTCGCCATTCAAGATGACGGTGCCGGAACGCGGCTTTAACAAGCCGTTGATTGTGCGTAATGTTGTTGTTTTGCCAGCGCCATTACCACCGATGAGTGAAACAATTTCGCCTTCTTCAACAGTCAGTGAAATACCTTTTAAGGCGTGGATATTGCCGTAATAAGTATGTAGATTTGTAACTTCCAATAATGCCATTTTAAGAGACCTCAATCGTTGCGCTTGCAGCTGCGCCGCGACCCAGATAGGCTTCAATGACCTCTGGATTGCTTTGGATTTCGGCTGGTTTACCCTTGGCGATTTGTTTACCGTAATCTAAAACGGTGATGTCTTCGGATATGCCCATCACCACACGCATATCATGTTCGATCAAGAGAATGGTGGTGCCTAAATCGTCGCGCAGGCGCTTGATGAATTCGGTAGTTTCGGCCGTTTCGCGAGGATTCATGCCAGCGGTCGGCTCATCTAATAAGAGTAGTTTTGGTTTACCCGCTAATGCACGGCCGATTTCAAGACGACGTTGGTCTCCATAAGGTAAATTGCGTGCTAACACATCTCCTTTGCCACGTAACCCAACGAATTCGAGTAAACGATCGGCTTCAATCGCCGCTTCCTTTTCCTCTTTGCGTGTGTTGCGCGTACCAAAGAGCGCGCCAAGCCAGGTTGATTTCAACTGTGGTTCCATACCCACAAGAATGTTTTCGAATGTAGACATATTGCTAAATAGACGAATATTTTGATAGGTACGTGCAATGCCGAGTTTTGTTATTTGATCGGTCGTTTTACCAACAATGGATTGACCATCAAAAAAGACAGTCCCTTCGTCAATTTCATAAAATCCAGTGATGCAGTTGAAAAATGTGGTTTTGCCGGCGCCGTTTGGTCCGATGATGCTGACAATCGATTCGCGTTCAATAGAAAAGGTGAGTTCACTGACAGCTACTAACCCGCCGAAGCGTTTAGTCATTTTGTTTGCTTCTAATAAAGTTCCCATATGTCAACCTCTAAATCAGATCATGGACTTCTTCATGATGTATGCCTTCATGTGCTGCCTCTTCGCCTGTGGCACGTAGCTCGCGTTTTTGAATGGGTGAGGGCCATAAACCTTCCGGTCGCAAGAGCATGGTTGCAATTAGTAAAGCCCCATAAAGCAGCAAACGATATTCAGCGAATTCACGCAGGACTTCTGGCAAACCAATCAACACGAGCGCACCCACGACAACTCCGGGCAAACTGCCAATACCACCAACAATAATCAGGCTGAGCACATTGATGGAGATGAGCAAGTTAAAGCTGTGCGGGAAGATTGAGCTTAAGCGCGTCGCAAATATCGCACCGGCAAAGCCAGAAAAAGCAGCGCCAATGCCGAAGGCCAACAGTTTTGTGCTGACCAGGTGAATACCCATCGCTTCGGCCACATCTTCGTCTTCACGCATGGCCATCCAACGGCGTCCGAGGCGTGCGTCGCGCAGGCGCGTAGAGAAAAAAGCTGCGATGCCTATTGCTATAATGATGACATAATAAAAATGAACAGGCTGTACTAAGGTAAGCGCGGCAATTTCCGGTTTTGGAATTTGAGTGATGCCTTGGGCACCTCCAATAAGTGGCTTGAGCAAGTCTGAAACAGCTAGGACACGGATGATTTCACCAAAACCTAAGGTAACAATAGCTAAATAGTCGCCACGCATCCGTAAAACTGGCACACCGAGCATGATGCCGAAGAATACAGCTGCCAGAATGCTGAAGGGCAGCGCTGTCCAGAAAGTGAAATCGGCGATGGCTAAACCGCCATCTGTGGTTAATAGTCCCATTACATAGGCACCGATGGCAAAAAAGGCCACATAGCCCAAATCTAACAGACCTGCAAAGCCAACGACAATGTTTAAGCCTAATCCCATCAGTATAAAAATACCGACCACATCGAGCACTTCTGTGAGATAGACGCCGAGGATCATGGGCATAAGTAAGACGAAGATGACACCTACGATGATGCTGGCTCTACGTGACTGTTTTTGTTGGGTTGGCGACATGGCCGCACGCCGTTCACGGACACGATTACCCACGCCGGCTTGCCATATTGCTGTTAAACCGGTTGCCAAGACAAAGACGATAATGGCCATGAAAGGTGTAATCCCTTTGGGGGCAAAAAATATCTTGATGACATCACGATCCATGAATTGACGTAGGACATTTAAGATAACTTCGGAGAGAATACCGATACCTAGTGTCCAGGCAATGCCGGCGAGGATCGGCCGTTCCACCTTCATGGGCAGAAGACTAAACACCGCACCCAACAAACCGAACACGGTCATGACCACAATCAGAACGATGCTGCCGGTTACTGGTCCAAGTCCAAACGTTAAAATCTCAATCAACGTGGGTGAGACGTTTACCAACATCTCACGAATATAAGGAAATAGGATAGAAATGATGACTAAGCCAACCACCGGTAGTGCCGTTATGAAACCTGCAATTGTACCCATTAAGATCGTGGCAATGGCCTTAGGATGCGGTTTATTTTGCACTGCATAATAACCAGCAATCACCGGGGCAGCATATAGTAATAGCTGTCCTAATGTTAGATAACCAGTGATGACATCACGTTGATCGAATGTCTCTACCATGCCGATAGCGCTAATACTGACAGCAACGATACCAAATATGAAACCTATGCGCAGAGCTTTACGTAAGTTAAATCCAGACATGGTGTACCTTCTACGCCTTCTTCTCGGAAAGCTTTTCGCCGATGATCCCTTGTGGACGGAAGATCAAAACCAGCACTAACATTGTAAATGCGATCACATCTTTCAATTGATGCGCTCCGGGTATACCTAAACCTTCTAGGAACAGAGGAGGACCTACCGCCTCAATGACGCCCAGGAATAAGCCGCCCAAAGCCGCGCCAGGAATACTACCGATGCCACCCAAGACTGCGGCTGTAAACGCTTTGATGCCGGGTACAAAGCCCATAAAGAAATGTACCTGGCGAAAAACAATACCAAAGAGAATACCGGCTGCACCAGCCATTGCCGCGCCAATCGCAAAGGTCATCGAAATGGTGCGGTCCACATCGATGCCCATCAGTGCGGCTACATCCTTGTCTTCGGCCACAGCGCGAATGGCCATGCCTGTTTTGGTTTTTTGTACAAATAAATACAAACCAATCAACATTAGGATGGCGACACCCATGACAACAACCCTGCTTCTAAGAAGTTCCAAGCCAAAGATTGACCAACGGCCGTCAAAGATTTGAATTTCAGGAAAGGGCACCAGTGCAGAGCCAAAAAGGCCACGGAAAAAATATTGCCAGAAGAATGAAGCCCCAATCGCTGTGATTAAGGGGACTAAACGCGGCGCACGACGCAACGGCCGATACGCAATTCGTTCTGTCAACAACGCCACGCCCACCGAAACCGCCATTGAAACAAAAAAGATTGCGGCCAATCCGATAATAGGTTGACGATCTAAAAAGCCGGAAGCACTTAAAGGTATGGCCACAAAAACGGTTGCGGTCATAGTACCGGCCATAAAAAACTCGCCGTGGGCAAAGTTGATCATGAACAAAATACCATACACCATCGTATAACCGAGAGCGATGAGTGCATATAAGCTTCCTTGTGATAAACCGGAAATGAGGAAACTGATCCAGGCTTCGGTTGAATACTCGTTTCCCACTCCAAAAACAAGTTTACGAACGATGCCAACAATCACTAAAATGATTATGAGTGCACGAAATATCCATAAAAACAGATCGATATAATCAATTTTTCTTAAACGATGTAGCATTGTGATCTACTCCGTAAGAGTACTTATACGAATAGGCTCCGGAGTATTTGGACAACCGGAGCCTATTCATGATTGTGTTGAAGTCACCAAATTGATTCGTTTCCTCAGCGGTTACGAATCAGAACGGCTGTATTAGTTTTGTGGCCAGATGGGGACGAAGTCTTCGCCTTGAACCTGGCTTACTGCGATCTTCGGATCGGCGCAGTCACCATTTTCATCACAGGTGATTGTGCCGGTGATGCCGTCCATGCCGGAAGTAGCAAACAAAGCATCACGCAATGCCTGACGGCCGATCAAAAGAGTGCCATCGGGGCCTTGTTGGGCAACGGCTTCTATTGCGTCAAGAATCATGTTCGTGGCATCAAAGGCGTGGGCGTGGAAAGGTGCAGTTGGTTCGGTGCCATATTTTTCCATATAGGTGTCTAGGAAGGTATTATAAAGTTCATTCTCAAAGCCCAAATCAGGTCCGGAAACATACATACCTTCGGCGTCGCTGCCAGAAGCTTCTAAGAAGGATGGGGATTGGATACCATCGGCACCGGCAAGGATGACGCCATCAAGTGCATCAATTTCTTTGGCTGTTTTAGTGAGCAAGGAACCCAAGGGAATGAAAACCGGGTAATAGATCATTTCTGGTCCAGCAGCGGCGACTGTAGTTAACAACGGCTCGACATTGGTCGCATCGGCAGCTTCAGCTTCGAAGGCCACAATTTCGCCACCCAATTCTTCAAAGGCGGCGGCGAATACGCTGGCCAAACCTTCGGTGTAGGGGTCGCCATCATGGATGGCGGCTGCTTTGGTGACACCCAGTTCGTTGATGGCAAATTCGGCCATCGCACGACCTTGGATGTTATCGTTGTGGGCAGTGCGCAGGTAACCAGCCTCATGCAGTTCTGGATCGGTCAAAGCCGGAGAGGTGTTGGATGGGGAAACCATTGAATAACCGGCATCAGTGATGATCTTGGCTGCGGGCACACCAGCACCAGAGCAGCTTGTGCCTACCATAGCAACGATGGAGGGATCAGAGACGATTTTTGTGGCTGATGTTTGGCCACCTTCGGCACTACAACCATCATCTTCGGGCTGCAGTTCTAGCGAGTGACCTAATACTTCTTCGCGGAAATCCAACGCGATTTCAACACCATATTGTGAATCCAAGCCCAATTCTGTGTTCGGCCCAGAAACAACTAATGAAGAAGCGATACGGATAGGATCACCTGGAGCGACTTCGACACAACCTAATTCGTCGGTACATGCTAGTTCGGCGGACTCTTCTGCTGGTGCTTCTTCCGCAGGAGCTTGTGCTTCATCGGCTGGTGCTTCTGCAGTGGGCGCTTCATCGGCCGGTGCTTCTGCGGCAGGTTCACTGCCGCCACAGGCTGCAAGGGCCAAGGCTAGAACAAATGCGGTTAACAGTAATAATATGTGACGTTTCATAAGTTTCATCTCCTCGTAATAAACTTATCGACAAATAAATAGCGTGAGCCACACTGTGATTCATGCTGTACATTCGAGATGGGTGCTTTTGGAAGGGATAATATCTATAGGGTGATTGGTGTTTTTTTGCTTTCCTCTTCCTTGTGAGCATCCCGTACTCACGGTAAGTAACGCTAAAATTCTATTAGATTATTCATCATTGTCAACTAGTTTTGTGATTTGAGATAATCTGGATATATGTGGTATATATTTTAGGTTCCTTTTGTTTGTTACGAAATACACAAAACAAACATATTTTTGATATGTCCATTTACGGGCAGGAGGGAAATTTGCGTTTTTCGTAATGATGGCAGCAGATAAGCGTAAGAAGGGATAGGGATGATATAAGTTTTATATTATGGTTGGATGGTTGATTTATCTGAAAGTTGAAGGATTTGTGGTAATGTTGTGATCAGGCCAAGCAGCCACCAGAAGAGGAGTCCAGGCTTTGCGCCGAGGGCGATTGTGTCGGTAAGACCATAGATATGGAAGGCGATTAGACCGGCAAGAAAGCCAAGGGCATACGGCCGTAGCTCCATATTACAGCGTGCAGCTTGCCAACACAGTGTGACAGCAATCAGCAACAAAGCCAAATACGCAATCAGCCCGGGAATGCCCATATCTAATGCGACCTGGAAGAATACATTATGGGCATGGGCAATGTCAAAATCAGTAGATATGGAAATCGGATACAGTCGCCGTGCTACTTGACGGAAACTACCCAAGCCTGTGCCAGTGAAGGCAAAATCGCCAATCGCCTGTAGAGCCGTGGGCCAGATGGCTTGGCGGTAGGAAATGGTTGTTGTGGAACCGATGATTGTTTCTTGTTGAGGTTCATTCCAAAAGAGTTGAAATCCTTCTGAACCCACTTGAGCGATTGTGATCAAACCTATTAGGAATGCCACAGATAGAGTAATCCAAAGGGTTGTACGTAGACGAGATGGTGAAAGTATGATTGCCCAAAGCAGCAGCAGTGCAAATAATCCCGCACTGAATCCTAGCCAACCACTGCGCGATTGCGTGAATAACAATGCAATTGCTGTAATCAAAATGACGGTGGTTAAGCATAACCACAGCCAGCGTCGATCCGGCTGTTGCCAAAGCCAACCTATCCCCAATGAAAAAAGCAGCGGCAAGTAAAGCATAATCACACCAGCCACCTGATTAGGATGAATACCGCTTTCAGCCCCGGCAAGTGCGAACACTTGCCATGATCTTTGGGTGACAATGTTTTGTAGTAGATCGATTTGTGAGGGGGCTTTCGCCACCCAATCAGCATTCAGAATGCCGATGAGGGTAAATCCTAATCCGATCAGAATAAAGAGGAAGGTAGCGCGAGGTAGAAACGGCCGTTGTTTGTTCCACAAGATGAGCATACGCCAAAGGGTTAACCCAAGGAGTATATTTGTGATTTTGGGTAGGGTGAGCGCAGGATCGGCCGTGACGAGAGTGCTAATTATCAACATGACACAAAATAGCATCAGCACTAAATGCAATGGAGTCGTAGGGGGAAGAGGTTTTCGTGCAAACAGCAAAGGTGCTAACCAAATAGCGGCAATCAGCATGAGCGCCAATAGAGTTCCGGGAAGAAAACTTGCTGGAAAAAGCAAGAATGGAGTAGCGATAAGGAATAAGGCAGCCTCAATCCGCTGATTATATTGCTTAAAGGCTGCGGCCGTATCTGTAAGCACCTTTGCCTCGTTTTAGGACTCAGGGACTTGCAAACG
>JAGRDI010000233.1:0-3055 GCA_020432765.1 Anaerolineales bacterium
CTATCTCATTGGCACAAATGCGGCTGAAGAGTATGATTATGGGATGAATGCAAACCAAACAACCCCTTACGGATCATGGAAATCACCAATCACAACCGATTTGATTTTGGCTACAGGTGTGGCGCTGGATCAAATTGTCATTGATGGTGATGATATTTATTGGACAGAAGGCCGCCCGCAAGAGGGTGGCCGCTACGTTGTGGTCAAATGGGCCGCAAACGGGCCTGTGGATACAACGCCGGCGCCGTTTAATGTGCGTACCCGTGTGCATGAATACGGTGGCGGTAGTTTTGCGGTACGCAGCGGCCGTATCTATTTCTCGAACTTTGCCGACCAACGTATTTATGGCCAGTCACCGGGTGAAGAACCAGAAGCGCTGACGCCTGCAGCGGCGGTGCGTTATGCTGATGGTGTTTTTGCCGGCAAACATTACATCTGTGTGCGTGAAGATCATCGGCAGCCAGGCCAAGAACCCAGCAATACAATTGTCAGTCTAAAACTAGATGGTACAGATGTTGGCACCATGTTAGCGGCAGGCAACGATTTTTATGCATCGCCACGTGTGAGCCCTGATGGCAAACAGTTGGCCTGGCTGACCTGGAACCATCCCAATATGCCCTGGGACGGTACAGAATTATGGCTGGCAGACCTGGATGCTGATGGGCAGTTGGCTAATCCACAATTGGTGGCTGGTGGTGCCGCAGAGTCCATTGTACAGCCGGAATGGTCGCCAGATGGCGTGCTGCATTATATTTCGGATCGCAGCGGCTGGTGGAACTTATATCGTCAGCAAGATGGGACAGATGCGGCTTTATATCCGCAAGCGGCAGAGTTTGGTTTCCCGATGTGGCGTTTTGGTATGTCTGCTTACGCCTTTGCTGCTCCGCAAACCATTATTTGCACCATCTGGCGGGACGGTTTGGTGCGGCTAGCCAGGCTCAATACGCAATCCGGCAAATTGACCGCCTATGATCTGCCATTTACTTTGATCAATAATCTGCATGTTATGGGTGAAACGGCCGTTTTTACAGCCGCCTCCCCCGATCAGGCAACAGGAATAGTTCGCTTAGCTATACACGCAGGTGTACATACCGGTGCATACACGCTGCTGCGCCAATCGATTGATTTGGCTTTGGATGCTGACTATATCTCGCGGCCTGAATTGATTGAGTTCCAAACTGCCGCCGATTTAACTGCCTATGGATTTTATTACCCGCCCAAGAACAAGGATTGCCGTGCACCTGCTGGTGAACGGCCGCCGCTGATTGTGTTCAGTCATGGTGGCCCGACCGGCGCTGCTTTCGCGATTTTTAACCCGGGCATTCAATATTGGACAAGCCGTGGGTTTGGGGTGTTAGATGTAAATTATGGGGGAAGTGTGGGTTACGGCCGTGCCTATCGCCAGCGGCTCAATGGCAACTGGGGTATCGTTGATGTTGCCGATTGTATTAATGGGGCTCACTATCTGGCCCAAAAAGGGTTCGTGGACGCCGATCGGCTTGCGATTCGCGGCGGCAGCGCTGGTGGGTACACAACATTATGCGCGTTAACGTTCCATGACTTGTTTAATGCGGGTGCCAGCCATTTTGGTGTCAGTGATGTCGAGGCGCTGGCTAAAGAAACACATAAATTTGAATCACGTTATCTTGACAAGCTGATTGGTCCTTATCCAGAAGCACGCGATTTATACATCGCGAGGTCACCGATTCATTTTGTAGACCAGATCAACTGTCCCTTGATTCTTTTCCAGGGTCTTGAAGATAAAGTGGTTTTGCCAAATCAAGCCGAAATGATGTACGCTGCGGTTGAAGCCAAGGGGATTCCAGTGGCCTACATGCCTTTTGCAGAGGAACAACATGGCTTTCGGCAGGCAAAAAATATCAAACGCGCTTTAGAGGGTGAACTCTATTTTTATGGCAAAGTGTTTGGTTTTGAACCAGCCGATGCGCTTGAACCGGTGACGATAGCAAATTTAGACTAAACCCCCACAAAGCCGGCCTGACCCGTTGTAGGGCGATTTTGCAAATCGCCTTACAGTTAATTTGAAGCATACGCCACCCCTCGATTGCGGCGGCGTGCCAGTTCACTGGTGTATTGGCGGCCTAAGTGTGCGGCATGCTGCTGCGCCCAGGTGGTTAGCTTGGTGCTGCCGGTAGGTGGTGTGTCGACGTGTAACAGATCGGCCATTAGCCCATCGATTTCTTCGCGGGTGACGAGTACATCATCGACGAACTGGCTGACAAAACGACTGACTTGGTAACCGAGGCTGGGCGGCATGGAAAACAACGGCCGTTTTACCCCGATAATTTGCCCAATCGTCTCCACCAACTCACGATAACTAAATGTTTCCGGCCCAATGGCATTGATGATATTGTTTTTGTGTTCTGTACCTTGTGTGATGGCCAGTTCTGCTAAATCATCGACATAGATTGGTTGGATGTGGTAACGGCCGTTGCCGAACAATCCAAACACAGGAAATGTGCGTAACATCCAGGCAATATTGTTGATCAAAATATCTTCCTTGCCAAAAAGCACCGTTGGTCGCAAAATCGCATACGACAGGCCAGACGCTATCAATGCCTGTTCCAGTTCAGCTTTGCCGCGAAAATATTCCAGTGGTGAATCCAGACTGGGATTGGTGATGCTGACATGTACGATCCGCTGCACCCCCGCCGCACGCGCAGCAGCAAACAAACTGAGTGTATTTTCCACCGCCGCTGCATGTGCAAAATCCTTGTGATTAAAACGTACCCAATAGGTGTTATATAAAACTTCGACCCCTTCGAGAGAAGCCGTCAACAGCGCCGGATCGTCAAAGTTAAAAGGATATGCCGGCACCCGTGCGCCAAACGAATTGCTGCGATAGAGCGAGTTAGTCAGCGTGATAACTTGTTTGCCTTGCGCTAATAAACGGCGTGTAATGTATTTGCCTGAGTACCCATAGGCGCCGGTAACGGCATGAATCGCTTGATTTGTCATATTTTTCTCCATTGAATAGTACATCTGGTTTTACTCACAAATAATCCGCGTTCTATAGACATTAAGATAATGTTTT
>JAGRDI010000233.1:3138-5833 GCA_020432765.1 Anaerolineales bacterium
TTTTTTAGATATGCTGTCTTCTATTAGTTTTTATTTGATTTTCCAAATAAACGCTGCACCGAGTTCAGGCGCAGTTCATCCAGTGCCAATAATGTGCCCACGATATTGTCAAGATTGTTAAAAAAGCGCTGCATATTTTGCATGCGTTCCTGGTAAAAAGCGGCCAGTTCTTGTGCAGATGGTTCGGTGCTGGCCGCGTCTACAATTGCCAGACTGTCCGTCACGGTGCGCAGTGCCAGATCAAACTCGCTCTGTTCGCGTTCACGCAAGACACCCTTGATCACTTTCCAGAAATCGGTTTCAGCATCGTAATAATCCTTGCGGTCGCCAAGCTGAATGCGTTTGTGTACCATGCCCAGCCGTTCGAGGGTGCGTACATTGGTGCTGACGGCTCCTTTTGTCACACCAACCTGTTCGACAATACTGTCCAGTGAAAGCGGTGTGGGCGAGAGATAAACCGCACCATATATCGCGCCCATGGCGCGTGGAAAACCCCAAAAGCTGCTGATGCGGCTCATACCTTGAATAAAATTGTCGCGTGCGTTGTCGAGTTGATCTGTCATTGTTCTGCTTATCCATAACGTTTAGTATAAACTAAACAAAGTATATAAAAATTCCCCTTGCGTGTCAAGTAGGTTCGCTCAATGTCCAACGCCAGGCGTTCCTTGTCCACTGTAGTATTGTGCAATCTCACTTTCGTGAGTAAAATCCAGCACTATGAAATTAGGTATTATTGGCCTGCCAAGTGCGGGCAAAACGACGATTTTTAACGCCTTAACCAAAGGCAATGCACCCACCGGACAAAGTATGGGCGGGCGCTTTGATGTATTAACGGCCGTTGTCGATGTGCAGGACGAGCGCGTCGATATTTTGAGCGCGATGTTTAAGCCCAAAAAGACCACCTACGCACGCATCACCTATACCGATGTGGCCGGCTTGCAGAAAGGAGCCAATGAAAGCGGCGGTCTGAGCGGTGAACTGCTCAATCATCTATCTGGTTTGGACGGCTTCGTACAGGTAGTGCGTGCCTTTGAGAGCGCCGTCGTACCGCATCCCGATGGCAGTGTGGATGCCGTGCGTGATTTAGCCGACCTCGACATGGAGTTTTTGCTCAATGATATGGGCGTTGTCGAGCGCCGCATTCAAAAGCTGCAAGAAGGATTGGCACGCAATGCGTTTGCGGACAAAAAAGCTGCCCAGGCGGAATTGACCTTGTTTGAGGCCATAAACGCAGCACTTTCTGAGGAACGGCCGCTGCGCGAATTCCCGCTGACGGACGAACAAGAAAAATCACTGCGTGGGTTTGGTCTGCTGACGCTCAAACCGAAAGTAGTCATCTTCAACATCGGCGACGATCAGGATGAAATTACCCTCGACTACAAACATAAACTCACGGTTGTCACCAACCTGCGTGGCAAGCTGGAAATGGAACTGGCGCAGCTCAGTGCTGAAGGGGATGAAGAGTCGCTGGCAATGTTCATGGAAGAGTATGGCGTGGCCGAATTGAGCCTCGATCGGGTGATTCGTCTGAGCTATGATCTGATGGGGCTGCAATCGTTTTTCACGGTGGGTGAAGATGAAGTACGCGCCTGGACGGTGCAGACGGGGGCAACGGCCGTTGAGGCAGCGGGCGTGATCCATACCGATTTAATGAAAGGCTTTATTCGTGCCGAGACGGTTGCTTACGCCGATCTAATCGCCGCCGGCAGCCTGCCTGCTGCACGCACGGCCGGCAAACTACGCCAGGAAGGCAAGACGTATATTATGCAAGATGGCGATGTGATCAATGTGAAGTTTAATTTGTAGGGTATTCAGGTGATGGTGACAACAACTGCGTGGGGTGATGGAAAACGGCCGTATTGGCTTGATTTTTAGAGTATTTCCAACGATTCGAGAACAATCGTAAAATCGGAGAAAATAGTGATGGTTATGATGGAATGCTCATAAGAAACCGAACAAGCACCAGGTCAATATATTTTTAAATACGTTAGTGGCGCATATTCAGTTTACCCTATTAACCTTATCCCAGCAGGAGTAGATCCATCGCTCTCAGATGTTCGAGCTTTCAAGAATCGCCCTGTAGAATGGAATGATGAAGACATCAGCGAAAGCCCAGAGTTTAGAATCATTAACTTGGGAAATAATTCGAGTGCCGAAGGCTCTGAAGCAACAGCAAAAGAATATAGTGCTCCTGTCACCATATCACTTTCACAAGGTGATACATTATGTTTGGCAGGTATTGATAAAAGTAGTTCTTACAATGACAATCCAGGCGAGGTAATTTTTGAGGTCTTGTTTTTTCCACAACATAGGTCAAAGCAAATGTTAATATTAACAATGCTTTTCATTCTTGACGTTGTTGGCAATATAACGATAAACTGTCATTACATCAATGGTTGAATACAGTATAGTTTAGGGTAAACCTTGTCTAAAGGAGAATTTATCAATGGCATCTACAGCAATTATCACGATCACAAAAATGATGGAAACTTTACCTGAACCTGCTCAGGATCAGGCAGTCGAACATTTGCGGGATTTTATTGCAGATATGCAAGATGAAATCCAATGGGATGCAGTATTCAAGAAGACGCAAAAGCAATTAATCGATGCCGCACGACGAGCTAGAGAGGAAATTGCGGCAGGTCGTGCAAAACCAATGGACTATGATCAGTTATGAAATCTGCCACTCTCCCGT
>JAGRDI010000234.1 GCA_020432765.1 Anaerolineales bacterium
TGCGGGAATTGCCGACTACTGAAAAACCGTGGGTACTATGGGTGTACGAATAAGTTGTCAGTGAATTTTGAAAAAGGCCATCAACTGTTATCTGCATAGTTTGCAAACTAGAAAAAACAGGATGGCCTTAATATGAACAATATCAATCACCCGCACATACGCTGAGTATCAGTTGATGGTCTCTTTTTCAATTCAATGACAACTTGTTTATGTACCCTGCTTTAGACTTGTTAAATAGGGCAGGCTGCTTTCATTTTCTATGTTTTCTGCAAGAAGTTTGTCAACCGCCGCGATTGCCTTATCAATGCCCACACCGATGTCCCAACTAAACGGCCGTTCCTCCTCCACACCACTTGCATCATGCCACAATGTAATTAATTTGCCTTTTTGTGTATACGGCCGTGACAAAACAGGATCGCTGGGTCCATAGATCGCTAAGGTTGGACATCCCGTTGCCGCCGCGATGTGTGTTGGGCCGGCATCATTGCCAATATATAAATCAGCCACCTCACACATGGCGCCTAATTCACCCAAGTTCAACCTGCCGGCCAGGTTCGTGATCTTACCTGCCAACATACCATCAATCGCTTTTGTCAACGGCCGTTCCGTTTCTGTGCCGACCAATACAACCTTCGCTAGATGTTTTTCTATACAATGGTTGGCCAATAATGTGAAGCGCTCAATTGGCCAGCGTTTTAATTCATTTGATTGTATGGGATTAACACCCCCCCCAGGATGCATGAGTACCAGCGGTACATCGCCTAACCAATCTACCTCTTCAATGAGGCGGCGCGTAACGGCCGTTCTGTCGCGATCTGGGGGTATAAATTCCATTGAAACATTTTGGATAGTATCCTCTGGGACATTAGCCGCAGAAGCTAAAGCAAGATAAAGTGCTGTTGTGTGGGTCGCGTTTGTCGGTTTTTTTACAGCAATACTGTGAGCAAAGCCACGGCCGTTAACATTCAAACCGATGCGTTGGGGAATTTTTGATCGCCAGGCCACATAAGCTAAAAGTGTAGACCGGCTGGGAATAAAACAAGTATCATAATTTTGGTCTCGTAATTGCTGGATGAATGCCCCCAATTCGCGCCAACTTAAATCGTGGATATCTCCAGGCGCAGTGCGGATCAATTCCGTAATACGTGGATTACTGATGATCGCCGCTCTAGCCCAATCGCTGACTGCCCAGTCGAAACGTGTTTGTGGGTATGTCGTTTGTAGGGCCGCCAGCAGGGGCGTCGCCAGCATCACCTGTGATAGGCAGCAAGGATGTAAAATGAGCGCTTTTTGAGGTGGCACAAAAGCAGAACTTGCTGCTAAAGCAAATGGAATCCGTGCTGCCCGTGCTGCAAGGGCTGTCAGAAAATTTTCACGTATCATAATCTGTGTTTATCTTTCGATTGATCACGTGCCAAACTCTGTGAAAACCTGCGTCCCATTTCAATCTCTTGTGGTGTGATTACGTTGCCGATATTAGCTGCCTACTTTAGTTGACTATACCTTGAGTAACATGCATAAACACATCTTCCAGATCACCGAATTCTTCATTGAAGCCGACTACTTGGATATGGTTTGTTATTAGTAAGGCCAGCAGTTCGCTCAAGTCAGGGTCAGAACCACTGAAATCAATGCGCAGCGTATCATAAGGAATTTCTAAATCGGCACTTGTTGTCACTGCGGAAACTTTATTGTGTTGAAGCAAAATCTCTTGCAAAGGAGCTATATCCCCCAAAACCCGAATTTGGATGGTGCGATGGGCGCGTAGTTGTTTTTTCATCATTGCCATATCGCCATGTGTGACGAGTTTACCAGCTTCGATGATGCCGATGCTGGTGCAAATATCGGCGACCTCGGAGAGGATGTGGGATGAAAAAAAGATGGTCTTGCCCATGTTTTGTAATTCGCGCAGCAATTCGCGCATTTCGATGCGGGCACGTGGATCGAGTCCACTGGCGGGTTCATCTAAAATTAAAACTTGGGGATCATGTGCCAGGGTACGTGCAAGACAAAGCCGTTGTTTCATACCGCGACTCAAGCTTTCGACAGGTACATCACGTTTATGTCCCAAATCGACCAGAGCCAAAAGATCATCGATCATGCCACTGCGCTGTTTCGCAGGAACATCATAACAGGCAGCAAAAAAGTCGAGATATTCCCACACTTTCATATCTTCATAGACACCAAAGAAATCGGGCATGTAACCAATGGCACGTCGTACGCCTGCGGGATCATTTTGGACGGAATGGCCCGCGATAGTTGCTTGACCACTGCTAGGGCGCAGTAGAGTTGTCAGGATGCGCATAGTGGTGGTTTTGCCCGCCCCATTGGGACCAATGAAGCCAAATATGGCTCCTTCGGCAACGTTCAAGGTGAGATCGTCCAAGGCAGTTAAGGTGCCGTATTGTTTTGTGAGACCTTCAATTGCGATGATATTATTTGTCATATTTTGGATTTATTTAATCTGCGGCAATGATCGGGAATTTGAATATCCCAATTTGTTGTGAACTATTTGGGTTGCAATGTGCTTCATGGACCAGATAAAAATAATTGCTTTCGTTGTTGACAATATTGCCATCAGTGTGACCCAAAACGGATTTTTCGGCAAGTATTGTACCTGCATTGGGTGTGAAGTAGGGAGTTGAATGGTGATAGATTGTGTAAGTAAGATTGGTGAGGGTATCGGACCAGGTTGGATCGAGATTGATTGCACT
>JAGRDI010000235.1 GCA_020432765.1 Anaerolineales bacterium
CAACTCATTTGAAACACACCCTTTTACAATTCATAACAGCGGCTTTGGCGCGGCTCTCCATGTTGTTGTGAAAGTTGTCGATGACCGCTTTGAGGGGCAGGCGGTACATACCCAAACGATGACGACCATTTTGCCCCAGCGTAGTTACACCCATTGGTTGGATATCCTGCCCAAGGCGGTGGGCGCCGAAGTACCGATGCGCCTGGCGATTGAATATGGTGATAGAGTTGGTAATGCCCATCGTCTGGAACGCCGCTTTTACGTACAAGTTGCTGGAAAAGATGAAACCATAAGCAGCCAATTTGTGCGCAGTGATAGCCAGGCATTTGCACGTTTGCAAGCCCCAGATGGACGTGATCTGGCGATTTTACGTCAAAAAATGGTAAACGCGCTCAACAAAGAGGAATTGCATAATATGGTATTTGATTTTGGCTTACGCGCAGATGATTTTGGCGACCGGCTGAACACGATCGCACGTGAGTTGATTACCTATGCTGTGCAGACAGACCAATTGGATGCACTGCTCGACATGTGCCGCACACAAAATCCGTATAGTGATTGGTAATTTGTTCGGTTAACCAATAAGGGTAATATTCTCAGCGCCAACTTTGTCCACAGTTAATTTGCTTGCACCTTTTTCGCCAGTTTCCAAAAGCCAACAAGCTGCATAATGTTCATCTCCATAATCTTTGAATGGTGGAGTTTCTTGTGAACATTTATCAAAAGCCAGTGGACAGCGAGTATGAAAACGACAGCCTGTAGGTGGGTTTAGTGGACTGGGTACATCACCTTGCAAAATAACGCGTTGACGTTTATATGCTGGGTCTGGCACAGGAATTGCCGACATCAATGCTTGTGTATAAGGGTGCAATGGGTCGCGATACAATTCTTCACGCGTCGCCATTTCTGCCATCTTGCCCAAATACATGACGCCCACACGGTCGCTAAAATGCTCAACAACACTGAGATTGTGAGCAATGAAAAGGTAAGTCAGGCCAAAATCGCGCTGCAAGTCTTTCAAAATGTTAAGGACTTGTGCCTGGATCGAGACATCAAGCGCTGAAACGGGTTCGTCACAAACGATGAATTTCGGCCGTAAGGCCAAAGCACGTGCGATGCCAATACGTTGACGCTGGCCGCCCGAAAATTCATGCGGATAACGGCGTGCATGGTCTGCACGCATGCCCACACGGGTTAACATCTCTACAACCACATCATACCGTTCTTGTGCTTTTTTATCGGTGTGGATGTTGAGCCCTTCAGCAATGCTTTCACCCACAGGTAAGCGGGGGTCTAAAGATGAATAGGGATCTTGGAAGATGATTTGCATTTCACGCCGCAGCTTTTTCATCTGTTTGGCATTCATCGAGAAAACATCCTCACCATTAAAAATCACCTCACCGGATGTGGCTGG
Organism: Anaerolineales bacterium; assembly: GCA_020432765.1. GTDB lineage: Bacteria > Chloroflexota > Anaerolineae > Promineifilales > Promineifilaceae > JAACFF01. Next base: position 1,415 of record JAGRDI010000235.1, read on the forward strand.
AACCAGATTTAAGATAGTACGGCCGACTGTTGTTTTACCGCAGCCAGATTCCCCCACTAAGCCAAGCGTTTCACCTTCATAGATGTGAAAGCTGACATCATCTACCGCCTGTACCCACGCTTGAACACGCTGCAGCAAACCGCCGCGTACCGGGAAATATTTCACCAAGTTTTTGACTTCGAGCAAAACTTTTCTGTCTTCTGTTCGGGCAAAACATGAAGGGCAAAGTAACCAATTAGCTTTTGAGTTTGCAACTATCCCATTTTTCCATTGTGCGATAGCTTTTTGCTTTGGTATACCTAAGTTAGCTTGTGCTCTTAAAAATTTTTCATCTGGTTCAAATCCTTGAGAGACAAGTTTACGGAAATTATCTGCTGTTATTTGTGTGCCTTCATCAAATGACGTTGAAGAATTGCAAACATCGCACTTTGGCATAAGTGCCTCCTTATTTTTAGTCGAAGAAAGGTATAGATGTATTGTATCTTTTTGCGTAACTAATTTGGCTCAAAGTAGTTACCGATTTGCTAATAAAATCCTGAGCCATGAAGCCCGGTGTCACCTATCTAGGCGGTTTTGACTTTGATATAGGACAAACTAGGCAAAAACAGCAACTGGCACTGGGCGCGATTTTGCAAATGATAGACGGTGAAGCTTGATTCGCTCAATTTCATGTAACGTTTCGGCCGTCAAATAACTTTCCCCACAATGGGAACAGCTTATAATTGGCACATCTTCAATCACGAGCAGATTTTCGCCCTTGCCATAACTGCGTGGTACATATCGAATTTTTGTACCCTCTTTTCCACAAAAATCACAGATAAGTGATGAGTTTTGAATTTTTTCCATAACTATTTTTCCAAATAAACGGTGATGATAACCAACTTTTTCGTGACACTTAATTTTGCAACCACTGTGATCAATTGGCTATCAATTGTTTGTCCCATGACCAGATATTTCCATTCCTGTGACTGATGATCTTTTTGCCTTTCAATGATTTTTCCAGTCAGGATGGCTCTTTCAACGTCAAAGATTGAGAGACCATCATCGGCCATTTCATCTTCGGCATGAAGGGTCATCACATACTGTCGATTGCGAATCCCTTCTCGCATTTTGTCTAAAACATGTTTGTACACAATATGCTACCCTAGTTGAATATTTACTCATGCAGCCAGCAACGTAC
>JAGRDI010000236.1 GCA_020432765.1 Anaerolineales bacterium
GACAATTCAAAAGCGACTGAAAGGTTTATTAAACGAATTAATGATGTCGAGACTTTTGATGAGTTGCTTGCAATTGATTTTACATCTGATGATCTTTACCCATTCGGTGGGGGTAGTAGTATGCCACCACCACTACCCTGGTATCGTGGACGCATAGGGGGACGGTAAAAAATAGAGTTGTCATTTTGTCTGCTGGACTTTCAAAACGGTCTGTATTTCAAATAGTGCGATGTTGTTTTTCTGTGTTTGGAGAATTACTTAAAAGGTCCAGGGCATGAGGGAGGATAGGCAGCAATATGTCCAGGCTTTCTGTGACTGCTTTGGGGCTGCCCGGTAGATTAACGATTAAGGTATGACCGCGGATGCCGGCAATGCCACGCGCTAACATCGCATGACGTGTGATCTTCAGGCTTTCGGCTCGCAAACCTTCAGCAATGCCAGGGGCTTCACGTTCAATCACGCGCCGCGTAGCTTCGGGGGTTATATCGCGTGGGGCAAAGCCTGTGCCACCGCTTGTTAAGATTAAGTTGAGGCCAGCATCGCACCAACTGGTGAGCGTATCTACGATTGTGATGAATTCATCTGCCACAACAGCTTGCTGTGTGATTTCCCAAGTTGTGGCTGCAGTGATGATTGCTTGCATTTGTGGCCCGCTGCGGTCTTCATATTCGCCACGTGCGCCGCGGTCACTAATGGTGAGTAAACCGATTTTCATTTTATGCTGACTCACCCACAAGTGCCAGCCAGTCATCATTTAGCCCACTGTCGGTAACTCCGTAGTACAGATGAATCTGATTGTCATCACGCAGGGCAAGATCGTACCACACATTGTCCCCTTTTTGGCGCACATTGAGGACAGCCATATCGTTGTACCATCGTAATCCTTCAGGATTTAAGCCTGATTCTGCTTGTGTAATAGCGTAATGCCACAATTTGCGTGCTGAGGATTTGGAGACATTTGTGATTAAGTTGCCGTTGCGTAGATCGCGTAAGGTATGATAAATCGTCCCTTTACGTTTTTCGCTGGATACCACTTCAACGCCAGTGCGCGGGGGTTCGATTGTGGATTTGTTACGGCCGTTGTTATCATTACTACCACTGCTTGTGGGTTTACTTTCTTGCTTGGTCACGACTGGGGTTTCAATGAGATCTTGATCTCGTTGTAACAAACCACGTTCGACCAAACGCACAATTTCTTCGCGCACTGCGAGGCTGGTTTCGGCTTCGTCACGCACATAAAAATGGTTGTGGTCGATGGCGTAAGGGATATTATTTCCTGGCTGCACGGTAAGGCGTACGATCTTTTTGCCTTGTGATGAAAGGCTGTCGATTTGCACATCTGGCTCTGGACTGAAACGATTTGAGATGGCTGTATAAATACGCTCAATAACGCCATCTGCATCACGTACGCCGACCGGTTGGTTGGCAGGATCGTCAGAGACACCCAGGTAAATTGTGCCGCCGTTGGTATTTGCCATCGCACAAACATCGCGCAAAATACGATCCTGATGGCCGCCACGTTGAGCTGTTGATTCATGGAAAGATTGTACGATGGATTCTCCTTCCTCGCGGGCCAACTGCACAAAGTCAACTGGGGTGGCGGGACCTCGATACGGCCGTGTCAATGAAAAATCTTTGCCTTTGAGGACGGCCGTTAATTCTTTAAAGCTAGTCTCTTCTAATAAAACTTCTGTTACCCGATCCCCAATGCCTAGATTTTTATTGCTGTTTGATTCGCGTGTTAGGCGGTGTGCATCTGAACCTTGAATGCAGCGCATAGCACGCGAATATTCCGGTTTTGAGCCGTCAAAAAAACGGCGCGTTGTGTAGCGGCCACGCTTTTCAAGGTCAGTAACCTCCAACACATGCAAGTTGGGGTCTTGTGTATAGGCGATGCGCGTTTGTCCGCCAAAATCTAAACCGCGCATGGCAACCCCATTTTTTGAATTAGCATGCGCCGCAATAACTAATCCACCGGCTTCATTGATGACGCGATACGCTTTTAATACATCAGATGTGGCACCCACAGCGGAACTTCCTTCATGTAATAATTCTGCTGGAACCTCTAACGTGAGCAGCAAATGCTCCAAAAAACTCACATCTGTTTCCGGTGGAAAAACACCTAAAATATGAAACCCAAAAGTGGCTGTAAATTCAAATCCTGGTAGTACTAAAATTTTGTCAAACAGACGCCGATATTCGTCTAAACGGCGTTGTTCATCGGGTTCAATACGCCCCAAATCTTCAAGCCAAAATAATTGCTCAATTTCTTTTTTCATGGCCGCAAAGCCCGCGACAGAGTTGTGGTCTGTGATGGCGATTACATCCAGCCCACGCATAACGGCTTGGCGTAAAATATCTAAATAAGTAACACCCTCTTCCTGGTAATCATTTGAGCCGGGTGTGTGGATATGCAAGTCGATACGTCGCCATTGGCGGTTAGCCTTGTTTTGTTTCCCTTTTTGTTTTGTTGATCTTCTTGCCAATTTTTCCTCGTATATACAACAAAGCCGCCGATAAAGTTACCAGCGACTTTGTAAATGTTACAAAGTGATTTTTTTAGAGTCAATCTAGTTAAGCTGTTGTGTGAATTAATCACCTAAGGCTGCAATGCCACGCACAACCCCAATGACAGCGACTGCAACCTTTAGTAAATCGATAGCGGAGATTTCAGGGGGGCCACCGCGTTGGTTTTCAGAAGATCGGGTTAATAGAAATGCAGTCCCCAGGCCAACTCCTGCACCGACAACTGTACCGACAATTAACGTTTTTGTTTTCCAGTTTTCATTCTCTGTCATTAGGTCGTTTTGAAGCTCCTCGATCTGTTGATCTTGTGTCATCTTTGTCACTCCGTTTTAATGTTTTTTTCAAACTTTTGGGCCAGGCTTCTAAATAAGCGATTGTTTCATTTGCTTTCATTATTGGCTTGGCCACTCTAGGTGCTGTTTCATTTGTTTTATTTTGTAATTTTTGTGCGAATTGATCCAAGCGCCACATAAAAATTTGGATGCGGCTGCGGTAGGCTAATGGTCCGGTTTGGGGATTCAATTTGCGTTTCTGGCGTTGATTTATTTTGTAACCGAAATAGCCGATTGGCAAAATGGCAACAATCAATAATAGTGGCAAAATGCCTAAGATAATAATGATATCTGCAAGAGCAGAGACAAAAATCAAATTTTGTGCGCTGCCAACTGCAAATACACCAATTATTAATATTGCCATCAAAATAACAGCGATGAAGAGGGCTGCACCTAAAGGCAAAAATATGTATAGCCGATTAAATCGCCGCAATTCGGCGTCACGTTCAAGTTGGCTTGGACTGGGTTCAAACCCGCTGTTATTGGATGGTGGATGTGGATAAGTTGCCATAACTGTTTCGCTAATTACAAATTTACACCCTCATTGTACCACAATTTATTTGAAACTGTATTCATTAACGGCCGTTATTATTTTCCGCGGTATAGCTGTGGGTGATATGGCCACGCCACGTATTGCGGCTGCAACTGAGCAATATTTTCTTCTGAAAGTATGGTGGCACGCTCCACTTTTTGAGGGTCAAGATTTTCGCCTGTGACACAGATTAGAAGGATTTTAGGGCCTCCGTTTATTTGAGGTGAGCTCTGAAGTGGTTTGAATTTAATTTCCAAAATGTTTACGGAAAAGGTGTGCAAGCAGTCATTGTGGTAGATAGGAGTGCATCAGTTTCTGGATGATAACATTGGCAGAATGTGCTGTTTTCCGGCTCGCCTTTCCACATGAAATAGTTGACATTGGTTTGGATGCAGTTGGGCAGCGGGGGATACGGCCGTATTTGTTCGACACCAATCCCCTCATCTGTTTTTTCTTGGATCAAAAAAATTCTTAAATGATCCTGTTCATTATCCCCAAATTGTATTTGCTGCTGACTTGCTAATCTGAACGCCAAAAATGGTACTATCATAAGTAACAACCAAACCAATATAAAAACGAAATAAAGGAGGCGCCGCAGCCAGACTGCCATAGTTTACTGTAAATAGAATAGCCTGCCGAACTCAAAAAGAGTTCAACAGGCTTATGGATGTTACCTATTCCCCATTTTTCATCGCAGTCAGGTAAAGATTATTCGTATACTCTTTTACCATTCGGCGCATACTGAAAGCAGGTGCGTTTGTGAGGATTGTTTCACGCATTACCTGCACCCAACCACGTGGCACGCCGTCAAGATCGCGATTATAGTAGAGTGGCACGATTTCATTTTCTAATAGTTCATAAATCGCATTGATATCAAATGCATCCTGTTCTGCATGGGTTGTGAAATCTTTGCTCGGAACTGCCCAACCATTTGCTCCATTGTAACCTTCTTCCCACCAGCCATCTAGAATGCTGAGATTAGGGATACCGTTTAAGGTTGCTTTCATGCCGCTTGTGCCGCTGGCTTCACGAGGGCGGCGCGGGGTATTTAACCATATATCAACACCTTGTGTTAAATAGCGTGCAACATGCATGTCGTAATCTTCAACAAAAGCAACCCTGCCACCGAGCCGGTTATGTTTGGCCATGTTATAAATTTCTTGAATCAGCGCCTTGCCGGGATCGTCGGCTGGATGTGCTTTACCGGCAAAGACGATTTGGACAGGTCTATGGACATCGAGTAAGATTTTTTGCAAACGTTCAATATCACTAAAAATTAAAGCAGCGCGTTTATATGTGGCAAAACGGCGTGCAAAACCAATGGTCAATGCTTCAGGATCGAGTAATGTGCCACTGGTTAGAATTTGGGTTGGATCATAGTTGCCTTCAACCCAGCGGGCACGCGAACGAGATCGTAAGAAATACATCAGCTTGTACTTTAA
>JAGRDI010000237.1 GCA_020432765.1 Anaerolineales bacterium
ACAGCATCGTCTGTTCCGTTCCGACCACACAGGCGAGATCATCAACAAACGTTTCCTGATGCTTTCTTATCCCTCACGCTGGTTTTACGACATTTTACGAGCGCTCGACTACTTCCAGTTTGCCGGCATCCCCTATGATTCGCGTATGCAGGACGCGCTGGACATTTTGCTGCAAAAACGACGCAAAGACGGTACATGGCCGGTGCAGGCGCGGCATTCCGGGCAAATCCATTTTGAGATGGAGCCAACAGGCAAACCGAGCCGCTGGAACACCTTACGTGCGCTGCGTGTATTGCGTCATTTTGATCAAATCGATTAATCTATTGAAACACAAGTCATCATCTATTTACACATTTCCGGGGAAACCAGAATCTCTTGCTCTTGAAGATTACTGATAAGTTATGTAGTGGCGGTACTCAATCACCAGAATACCACCACCTATTTACCTCTAAAATTACCTTACTAAATAACGTAATTTTGGATATCCGTCACCCCTAAATGCAGATGAATCACCTGATCATAAAGTTGACTAAACATCTTGATGGAAGTGGCAAATTACATTGCGAACAAAATAATCGTCAAAGTGATCATCGCCACCTCCCGGATATGTGACGCCTCGAAGCTCAACTTGATTATTTCCGTTGTTCAGATCGCTTCCATTAAAATGCACCATTTGGGTTTGCCATTCATTAACGCCACCGCCATTGTTATTGAATATCCACCCAACATGTTTATCGTTCAAATGCACTTCTGCGTGATTAGCGGTTACAGTCATCCCTTTAACCATCATAATGATGTAGGCAGTTCCAGGCGCATGTCTTCCACCGGTATTAAAGTTAAATTTTCTTGGCTGCGCGCCGTCTCCAACTCGTTGATTACTATCACCAACAATTTTTATAAAATCACTTACTACAGGCATGTTAAACTCTCCTTTTGAGTTATTCTAAGATAAAAAGATAAATGTTTATTCCTCGCGCTCCAAGGTTGCAAGGCTAACCCACTCAATTGACCTAAGTTTACACAAATAAAAGCATCACCTCCTAAAATAGACGATTTCCTATTGAGCCAACATTTGTTGCAAAAAGGCCACCATTTCACTCAAACTAACAAAGCTATGGCGTTCGCCCGTGTGCGGGTTAACTAGCATGAAATACCATTGCGTATTTTCACGCTCACTCGTACGCCACATCCGTAATAGATAAGAATGATAATTCGGCCGTTTTTGCTTCATTAACCCCATCATGTCAAACAATAATCAAGAAATTATCAAATGAACGGCCGAATTGCGGCCAAATGGTTCAATTTCTATGCTATACTAGCATTAACAAACAGGGGCAATCTCTTGGCCCAAACGTTCGACTACCAGACAAGTACATCACATATTTCATCGTAAAAAACCTGGTTATAGATTTTGATTATTAGGGGAGCTGAAGGTATTTGTTACATGGCGAACCGCTTCTCCCTTTATTTGCTGGGGACATTTCAAGTCAAGAAAAATGAAGAGCCGGTTACCCACTTTGAATACGACAAGGTGCGAGCCTTGCTGGCTTATTTGGCTGTGGAAGCTGGCAGGCCACATCGCCGCGACGAGTTGACAGGCCTTCTATGGTCAGACCAGCCTGATAAAATAGCACGCAAAAGCTTAAACCAGGCCTTGTACACGTTGCGGAAAGCAATGGGGGATAAAAAGGGCATTGAACATCCCTTCATCCTGGCGAACCGTACAAGCGTGCAGATTAATCCAACGGCCGATGTTTGGTTGGATGTGCAGGTGTTTGAAGCAGGGGCTACGACCGTTTCTACTAACCAACAAGATAGCAAACAAGAAGCACACCTTTTTGAGCAGCTAAAAAAAGCCGCCACACTTTACCAGGGTGACTTTCTTAAAGGACTCTCCATCAGCGACAGTCTTGCCCTTGACGAGTGGCTGGCTCTAACACGAGAACGGCTGCACCGGCAGGCGATTGAACTGCTTGATAGACTCACCGAAATAGAAACCCAACGTGGCGAGTGGCAGCAAGCATTGTCCTATGCGCGACGACAAGTCGAACTGGAGCCATGGCGTGAAGAAGCACATTTTCAAATGATGCTCTTGTTAGCACGCACCGGTGACACCAATGCCGCCATTACTCAATACGAAATCTGCAAAACAATCTTGGCCGCCGAATTAGGCCTGACGCCAATGCCAAAAACAACTCGCCTGCAGCGGCGGATTATCAATGTACGCAATGGCGACTATCCTCATAACATACCCCAGCAAAAGACAGAACTGGTTGGCCGTGAGAGTGAGTTACAACAGCTCAAGCAGCTACTGGCCCATCCACAAAATCGGCTGATCACGCTTGTCGGACCGGGTGGAATTGGCAAAACACAACTGGCAATTGCCGCCGCCCGCCAAAATCAACAGCGTTTTTTAGAAGGCGTGATCTTTGTACCGCTGGCAGCTTTGTCAGAACCGGAGCAAATTATCACCTCTGTTGCCAGCAATCTAAACTTCCCTATACAAGCCGATGCCAGGCGATCTCCTGCCCAACAGTTGCTAGATTATCTTCGCCGCAAAGAGATATTGCTTGTCCTCGATAACTTCGAGCATCTTATTGACGGTACTGAGTTCCTCGCCGAGATTTTGAGAACGGCACCAGATATTCATCTCCTTGTTACCTCACGGGAGCGGCTGCAACTTCAATCAGAGCAGCAATTCCCCGTTATTGGGCTGGATTATCCAGAAGTGGCACATGGAAACGATTTAACCTTAGATACACAGGAGCAAAATCATGATGGTCTGAATTACGCTGCTGGAAAGCTATTTCTCAAAGCTGCGCGGCAGCAGCAGCCAAGTTTTATGCTAAAAAAAGCAAATGAGTTCCGCAACCTGGTAGTGCTTTCAAACCTGGTGGCCGGGATGCCCCTGGCGTTGGAACTAGCAGCATCTTGGGCTGATATGCTTTCGCTACCTGACATCCTCACCGAAGTACAAAAAAGTATTGACATTTTGCAAAGCGAACAACGGGATATGCCAGAGCGCCATCGCAGTATTCGGGCGGTGTTTGATTCCTCATGGCAGTTGCTCAGTGCGCAGGAACAAGCCATCTTTTCCGGACTTTCTGTTTTTCGCGGTGGCTTTACCAGAGAAGCTGCCAAGGCGATCACGGGGGCGACGCTGCGTGAGTTATCCCGCCTAAACAATAAATCTTTGATGGTGTATGATAGGGAAAACGGCCGTTACCACATCCATGAACTGCTGCGCCAATATGGAGAAGAAAAATTAACACGAGATTCAGAACAAGTATCGGCCAAGCTAGATTTACATGCTAGATACTATTTGACCTTTTTGTATTCAAAACTAAATTTGTTAAAAGGAGACGAGCAAGAAAGGACGATTGTTGAAATTGAACGAGAATTAGATAATGTGATTAAAAGCTGGAATTGGGCAGCAAACAAAGTGTATATAAATCTGATTGATCTTGCTTTGGAATCATTATGGATTTACCTTGATTGGTGTGGACGGTTTAAGGAAGGGTTAAATTTGTGCAAATTAGCAGCAGAAAAAATAACGGGGAGCATTACGCAAGAAACTGTTATCGATGGGAACAAATTCAGGGTATTGGCAAAAGTTTTAATTGGGCAAAGCACTTTTATATATCACCTCAACCCAGTGATGGCAGAACAATTGTTGGAGCGGAGCCAAGAGCTATTAAATCAGCCAGAGTTAACTGATAAAGATATTCGCGCAGAACAAGCATTAATTTTCCTCAGAAAGGGTAATCTAGCAAGAAGGTTAGCTCCCAATCTTGCGGAGCACTTATGCAAAAAAGCATTGGTTTTATTTCAAGAAATTGAAGATGATTATTACAGCTCTGGGGCATTAATGCAGTTGGGGATAATTAATTGGCGCTTATGCAATTATGTTCAAGCTAAAAACTTTCTAAACCTGAGTTTATCAATTCAGAAAAATTCATGTGATCAAAGGGGTATTGCAGCTACCAACAATATCCTGAGTCGCATTCTCACCGAACAAGGATATTTAGAAAAAGCTGAATATTTACATCGAGAAGTTCTAGCGACCCGTCAGAGCATGGGGCTAAAATTAAGTGTCACATGGACTCTAACAGATTTTGCTGAAACACTTATTTGGTGTGGAAAGTTTACCGAAGCAAGACTAAATGCGAAGACAGGTATTGAGTCATTAGAAAATTTAGGTCTTGAAGAAAATCCACGAGCTTATATCATTTTGGCACATTCTCTTTTGCATTTAGGAGAATACTCACTAGCACAAGAGTATATTCAAAAATCTCTTCCTATCTCTCAGGGCAAAGCCTGTTTACCGGATCTTGGATATGCCTATTATATTTATGGAAATATTGCGCTAGTCAAAAAAGATTACAAAGTTGCTGAAAAACGGCTTTCCAAAAGTGTGTCTATTTTTCAGAAAGATAGAAAAAATCTAGTAAGATTACCGCTAACCAGTTGCATTTATACAGCATATTATTTGGGTGGAGTAGTGAAAGCTAACCAATTAATATTTAATTTATTGAAAAAGATTTTAGATTTTAGGGATTTTTTGAGCCTTATCTCAATTTTGCCAATAGCTGCCTTAATATTTAATGACCAGAAAAAAAGAGGACGAGCATTTGAAATATACACATTAGCTACTCAATATTTGTATGTTAAAAATTCTCAGTGGTTTGCCGATTTAGTAAGTCACCGCTTTACTGATACAAGGGTTGATTTGTCCCCAGAGATTATGATTGAAATACAAGCAAAAATACAAAAGCGAGACTTATGGGCAATGGCCGTTGAACTCCTAGATGATTTGCACGAAGAAAGCCCTACAAAAAGGGGAGAACACGTTCATCAATAGTCTCCATTGTATGAATTTCGCGGCCTCTCACCACACTATTCAGCCAGATGTTAGAGAAAAGCACGGCGGCTAGACAGCGTGTGCCCAATCGCCGCCAGGCTAGAGAAGCTATGAAGCTGAATCCCTTATTTTTCGCTGCCAGTTTTTGCGTAAAACAAGTCTATTAAACGATATCTGATGACAATATTCTTCAATGCCGCTAGCAGCGGTCCACAAACTGGGCGGAATTGCCGGTAACACCTCAATATCAAAGGTCAGTGTCCATTGAACGATCCAGAAATAGACTCCTGGAGATTCATTATCGCCATCATGTAAGAGGTATTGCCTCTCCACATCTCCAGCTCGCGTCACTTTTGCTAACAGGAATCCGCGTTCTGTCGCAAAACTCTCAAAATCTTCCCCAGATGCATTTGGTAGAAGTTTGAATTGGTATATGTCGGTCATTTGTGTTGTCATATTATTTTCTCTTTATGTGTCTGGTTGTTAAATTTGTAGTAAGGCACAACTCATTGGCCAATTGTTTTTTTAACTCAAATCGTATAAGCAAAAGCAGTCTTGGTACTGCCGGTCAAATCAAACCAGCTTAAATGACTCTGGATCGCATTGAAAAAGATGTTAGCGTTTTCAACCACCGGTAAAGGAAAATGTTCCAAACGATCAGGATGTTTTATTAATCGTTCGTGTTCTTCATCCAAAACATCATAATCAAAAGAGAATTCTGTTACCAGTGGATATCCGCCTGCTTCATCTGACAAATACCAAAAACTCAGACAGGGCTTTATCTTCGGTTTCATGTCGAAGTCGATTTTACCGGACTCGCGTTTAACTTCTTGCGCGGTAAAGCCATTCACCTTAGCCATGGGCGTATCATCAGGAATGGGGAGCGTTTCTAGTCCTGGAAAGATATCGATTGCATCAGCCAGGGCATTTAAGTTAGGACGGCCGTTCATGCGAATAGAAGTAGAATAAGCAAACTTGCTCGCAGAATGAAGCAAGATGTCTTCTTCAAACTTGGTTTCAATATCGTCATCATCTTCTCTATATTTAACTTCAGCCATTGCCGACGCCAACACCTGTGTTTCAGATGCCAGGTAACGATCTGGATGACGGTATTTGAGCGTAAGCTTGAACTGCTTGGCTGCCTCCATCTCTTGGCGCAGCCGCAAAATATAACCGTTCTGGCGCAAAGCAAAAGCAGGCGTATCCAGATACCACACCCGCCGCTCTTTTTCCTCAAAATCTGTCTTGACCTCGCCTCCCTGATTCTCAATCAGTGAAACGACCATATCCATAAACTCGTTAGAGCCATCGTTGCGATTCCTAAATCGGTCTGTTTTGAGCATAAGCTTGTATTCACGCGAAGTGATTGGTTTATTCGACATTTTCAGCCATTCTCCTTGTTTAGTGTCTGGCACATCAAATATGCCAGACACTAATGATGATTAGACTATTATTTGCGCCATACGGCCGCATATTTCACTGAGCTGCCGGAACGATAACCAGTCACATATCGTGTCAGGAAACCATCGCTAGTTGCCTTCTCCCATTCTTTTTGATACTTGCTGCTGCTTAGATTGTGACGGGCAATAAACGTACCTTTCGTTTTTGAATTCCATATGGCTGTCAAGAACGGCGCTCCATTGTGATCATGAGCATTCAGGTAGGCAACTTGACGACTCGCTTCCAGGTTCTTGTCAAATTGCTTCTGATATTCGGCCGGCGTCATGCTCGACTTGGCAACAAAGCTGCCGACATTCGTTTTTTCGTAAAGCGCTGTGTATTTACGTGAACCTGCGATTGAAACGACAGAAATGTTTCGCGGTGCCCAGCCCTTTTTAGTCAATTCATCAAATCGTTTTTGATGTTTACTGCCCGAGAATCCATGATAGGCTGTAAATTTGGGACCGGCATTCTTCTTAAATATAACTGCATACCGCACCTCGTTTCCGCTACGATAACTTTCTACCTGGATGGGTCTGTAACCCTTATCGGTAAATTTGGTAAACTTCTTTTGGTAGGCGGCGGCGGTTAGCCCATGGAATGCTGCCCATTTTGCCTTACCTTGAGGACGAAAGATCACATTGAAGAATACTTCACCTTTATGGTCAAAGACATCGATCCATTTAAGTTCGTAATTGGAATTTACAGCTTGGTCAAATAGACATTGGTAATTTTTTGCGGGCAGACCATGCCGGGCAACTTCCTTAAAGCCGGGGGCGATATTGCCTGGTACATTTTTGGCTGTATAACTTTCACCCTTTACAAAAACTTGATTGGGGATCCCACAAATTCTTGGAATGCGATTGCGTTTGCTGTCGGCGTTATCTTTTAAGAACCCGCCGGTCGTAGTGATAGGATTTGTTGCTTTGGGAACGCCGACCTCGAAGTGGAGATGTGAACCGGAAGCGCATCCGACCTTACCCTCGAAGCCCAGGAATGTACCGGCTTTGACAAATTGACCAACTTTGAGCTTCGCCATCTTGGTCACAGAGTTTTTGCGGAGATGGGAATATTTTGTCCACTCGCCATGAGCATGTTCAATCCAAACATAGTTGTTCGTACATGGATCACCACTTGAACTGTCAACCTGCTTACTAAACTTGTCAACGATAAATCGGATATGGCCATCAGCAGCAGCGACAATTCTGTAGGGCTGGCTTCCCAGGATACCGGACATGTCAATCCTGCCTTTGGGCTTATGCGTCTTATGGTCACCGGAAATTTTGACGACGGTGCCATTTTGATACGGAATTCTAAAAACACCTTTTGATTTTTTCATGAGTATCTCCTGTTTGAAAAAATGAATAATATTGATTTGTTTACAAATTTTCAGTGTTGGCTGCATTAATTTGTTTCATGCTTGGCATCATGCCAGCCAACTATCAAGAAATTATCAAAAGTTAAAAACTCGAAAAGATTCGTCTGAATTCCTTGTTATAATGTTTACTATGACACGCTTGCAGTTATCTCTAATAGGCAGATTCCAGGCTAAATTAGATAGTCAACCGCTTAGTCGCTTTGAGTATGATAAAGTGCGGGCGTTGCTTGCCTATTTAGCGATAGAATCAGATTTCCCCCATCGACGGGATGCTCTAACAGGCCTATTCTGGCCCGAACAGACAGATATCGTCGCTCGCAAGAGTCTGAATCAAGCAGTATATACGCTGCGTAAAGTGTTGGGAGACAAAAAGGCAGCACAGGTTCCATTTATTTTGGCGGATCGCACGACTATGCAGCTCAATCCGGACGCCGATGTTTGGGTTGATGTGGATGCATTTCAATCAGGCGTAACGGCCGTTGCACATCACAAACCAATCGCTGTAAGTGAAACGGCCGTTATTGACCAAATCAAAGCGGCCATCGCGCTTTATCGCGGAGATTTTCTGAAAGGTATGTCCATCAGTGACAGTCCCGCTTTTGATGATTGGCTGGCATTAACACGCGAACAGCTACATCGCATGGCGATGGAAACATTAGAAACCTTGATCCAATATCATACCTGGCGTGGTGAGTACAGCACCGCCTTAACCTATGCCAGACGACTTGTTGAGTTAGCTCCCTGGCAAGAAGAATCTCAACAAGTGTTGATTCGTTTGTTAGCCTATTGTGGGCGTCGCAGCGAGGCATTAAGACAATTTGATATCTGCCAACAAACTCTATTGGATGAACTCGGTCTTGAACCTGCTCCCGAAACATTGCGTTTAGTTGAACGCATACGCAAAAACCAAGACAGAAAAAATCATAATTTACCTATCCTAGCGACAAAGTTTGTGGGACGCGAAATTGAATTGGCTGAAATTAATTCCCAGCTTGCCCATCCAGATTGTCGACTTTTGACAATAGTTGGTCCTGGCGGTATCGGCAAAAGCCGCTTGGCTCTAGAAGTAGCTGCCAAAAAGCAACCTGTATTTTTGGACGGTGTGTTTCTGGTTTCGCTTTCTTTTTTAGGCGATGCGGATTCATTAGTAACGGCCGTTGCCAATGCTTTAGGATTCAAATTTGCCGATAAAGGTGACCCTCAAGCGCAACTATTCGATTATTTGTTTGGTAAAGAGCTGTTACTACTGCTCGACAATTTTGAAAACAGGCTGCCGGATGCAAATTTTTTAACAGAATGCTTGCGACAAGCGCCCGCTGTGAAACTGCTTCTCACCTCCCGTATTCGACTCAACCATAAGTGGGAAACCGTTTATGAGTTAGATGGTTTATCGCTGCCGGTCAGCAAGCAGGATGATCAAATCGAATCATTTAGTGCCATTCGTCTCTTTGTCCAAAGCGCACAACGCGTCCAACGTGAATTTGAGTTTCATTCCGAGAATCGATTTGACATTCTACACATTTGCCAATTGGTCGAAGGGCTGCCGCTGGCTATTGAATTAGCAGCCAGTTGGGTACGCGCAATGCAATGCCGGGAAATTGCATCTGAAATTGAGCAGGGTATTGATTTCCTGGCAACGAACGCAGCGGGTTGGTTACCACGCCATCGGAGTATTCGTGTTATATTTAACCATTCCTGGCAAACACTTTCCACCCAGGAACAAAAGGTTTTTTGTCGTTTAGCGCTTTTTCGTAGTGGTTTTGACCGTGAAGCAGCGACACAAGTAGCCAATGCATCTTATCGGGATTTGGTGTCTCTGATTGATAAATCGTTGTTGCGTCGCGAGAGCAACGGCCGTTACGCTATGCATGAATTAGTTCGCCAATATGCATACGAAAAATTGACCGCCACAAAAACCAATCTGACTAAAACACAACAACGACATGCAATTTACTACGCCGACCTCCTGCGCTTTAGTAAGGTCGAAATAATGAGCAGCCTCCCTCAAGAAACAATCCAAATCCTAGATATGTCATTAGCAAATATCCGTGACACCTGGAGGTGGGCAGTGTCAAATCGCCGGCACGACCTCATTCAAAAGATGTGTAATGGCCTGTTTTGGTTTTATGAGTGGAGAAATGAATATGCAGAGGGAAAAGAACTGTTTGAATTCGCCGTAAACCAACTGACTGCAGCTCAGCATCCGCACATACCATTGTTGACAGGGCTGCTGGTGCGTTCGGGTTACTTTTACACCAGGCTCACTGAATATGACAAAGCTCGCGCAGCATTTGTTGAAAGCGTTCGTAATCTACGGCAAATAGGTGATCAGTCAGAATTAGCACTTGCCACCGATTTTTGGGGAGATTTAGAACGACAATGCAGCGATTATGACAAAGCAAAGCCCTTACTAAATGAAAGCATTTCTCTATATCGGATGCTTGATGATTCATTTGGATTGGCGTGCGCATTAAATCATTTAGCCGCCGTCGTTCAACTCCAGGGCGATTATCTCTTGTCAAAAAGATATGCAAATGAAAGCCTGGCATGCTTCCGCCAGATTGGAAGTCAGTGGGGGATTGCTATTTCTCTGCATAATCTGGGGTATGCAGCTTACGAACTAGGCGAATACATATTAGCCGAACAATTTTACAATGAAAGTTTAACTTTGCGCAGCCAAGCCGGCGATCTATGGGGAATAAGTTCTGCACATAATAATTTGGGCATCGTCTTCTATGACAAAGGTGATTATGACCGCGCTGAAGTGCATTTTCAGCAAAGCATTTCGATTCGGGAGGCGTTAGGGGACATACGCGGTATGGCGATCACGTACAATAATCTTGGCCTCATTGCCGATGTACGCGGCAAATATAATCAAGCAGAGCAACAATACAAGTATAGCTATCATCTTTGCCGGCAAATCGGCTACCAACAGGGCGTCAGCATTGCGCTCAACAATCTGGGTGAAGTATCAGCTGCACAAGGCAGCTTTGAGCAAGCATTTGAATATCACCATGAAAGTTTGACACTCGCCAGAGAAATCGGGTACGTACGCAGCATCACTTTTGCTCTGGAATATTTAGGCGAAATCGCATTGAAGTTGTCCCGCCTGGAAGAAGCGAAACAATATTATCGCGAGGCGTTACTGTTGGCATGGGAAGCCCAAGCCATCACGCGTATATTACAATCCCTTTATGGAGTCGCTATGATTTTCTTCCAAAAAGGTGATTTACCAACAACCGTTTCAATTTTACAAATCGTAACAAATCACTCAGCAACGGCAGAATCAACCCGCAGCGAGGCAAAAACTTTTTTGACTGAGAAATTCAATGGTGCAACTACAGAGGTATTGTTCGATGAAAAATTGCTAGAACGAACGGTAAACTCAATTCTAAAAGAACTGGATTAAATACTGAAGTCTGGCGAATTTCAGATTTGTCAATTTTCTATCACGAGTGGATTGTAAACAAATTTGGTAAAAAACTTGACAAATCTCTCTGGTAGCACAAAAAACGCCAAAGTCCTGTAGTTAGTCAGGTTGTTATGAATCCCTGGCCGTTCAATTAAGTTTACTCTTGGTGTTAGTTATTTCAAAGAGTATATTCCCTTTACCAGACAGTTTGATCTCAACTTGTCCTTTCTTTTTCAAATTGATTTCAACAATATCTGGATGTCGTTGACCTGCATCAGTCACAACTATTATTTCATTTGGTTCATGCTCGATCAGAATCGATTCCTTTTTATCAGCTTTTTCTTGTAATTCTTCTAAGGTCAGTTTTGTTACTTTTTGGTTCATCGTAATATCTCTCCAAAATGAATGATAGAGTTCCCGGACGTGTGTTTACCAATATAACATTATAATCTTGAAATCATTTTGTCAAATCGGCTGCATGTTTAGTGTGCGCGGCGTTTTTGTTGACGACATGTCTTAACTAGACGAGGGTTGAGCTTGTCGAAGTCCGGGCTTCGGCAAGCTCAGCTCTCGTTTCGTATCATCAGAATTCCCGCACACGCGCATGGTTACATGCTTTTTTACCAAAGCTAAAATCATTGATAAAATACCTCATGCATACTTACCTCATTCCCTTAACCCACTTATTTGAACAAGCGACCAACCCCGAAAACGCGCTTGCCATGCGCAAATATATGCGTGATCAATTTGAATTTCTGGGCATTAAATCACCGCAAAGAAAATTGTTGTTTAAACAGTTTTTGGCGGAAAACGGGCTGCCCGATTTGGCAGAATTG
>JAGRDI010000238.1:0-4711 GCA_020432765.1 Anaerolineales bacterium
CGGATGAATTAGACCAGTCTGGTCTGACTATCCTTAAAAAGGCCACGGATGTCTCCTTTGATATCAGGCTTGGATTAAACCAAACAGAATTATTGAAAGCTATTCCAACCTATGACGCATTGATTGTACGCAGCAGCACCCAAGTTGATGCGAACTTGTTATCAGCCGGGAAAAAGTTACGTGTTATTGGCCGTGCAGGGATGGGAGTCGACAATATCGATATACCAGCAGCAACGATGTCAGGCATCATTGTCATGAATACGCCAGAAGCCAATATTATCGCTACGGCCGAACTAACAATTGCCCTCATGCTAGCCAGTAGTCGTCATATTGCCGCAGCTCATGCCGCTCTCACAACGGCAAATTGGCAGCGTTCACCATATGTGGGCACAGAGCTGCATAATAAAACAGTTGGTGTTATTGGTTTTGGGGGCATTGGCCGCCTGGTAGCAAAACGAGCACTTGCTTTTGATATGCAAGTGCTCGTGTATGATCCTTTTGTCTCTGAAGAAATAGGTCTTGAATATGGCATCACACTTGTCGATCTTGACGATTTACTCCCACAAGCAGATTACATCACATTACATACAGCACTCGGAACAGAGACAGAAAATATCATTAATGCTGATACTATCAGTCAAATGAAACCCGATGTTACCCTCATCAACACAGCACGAGGTAAATTAATCGATGAGAATGCACTGACGGCTGCGCTGCAAAACGGCCGTATCAAAGCTGCGGCCCTCGATGTATTTCGCTCCGAACCACCCCTAGCAAATAACCCCCTGCTCAGTTTACCTAATGTGCTGCACACCCCACATCTTGGCGCTAACACCATTGAAGCCCAGCATGCCGTTGCCTCACAAATAGCAAACCAGGTGATCGACGCCTTACGCGGCACCAATTTTGTTAACAGCGTTAATATGCCGTTTCAGGTTGACGAGAATGGCTACGCGAAGATACAGCCGTTTTTACTAATGGCGGAAAAATTAGGGGCACTCCATGCTGGATTAGCGGAAGGCAAAGTACAGCGCGTCGAGCTACAAGTCAAAGGGGAAATCGTCAACGATCTGATTCGTGGCATTGCAGCAGCGCTGCTCAAAGGATTACTGCGCGATTTAATTCCCACACCCATTAATTACATCAATGCGCCAGTCCTTGCTGATCAATATGGCATTAAAATTACACAAGCAACCAATATGAATGGGCTTGATTACCCTAACTTAATTACTTGTCGGGTTATTACAGAAAAGACAAAGCGTACGTTGGCTGGCGTTCTGTTTGGTGGCAGCGAACCCCGCATCGTACAGGTCGACCAATATCGTCTTGAAGCTAAGCCAGAGGGTGTCGTTTTAATGATGCAAAACCAAGATGTTCCTGGTGTCATCGGTCAGGTCGGCACAATATTATCTGCGTTCGAGGTTAATATCGGTGAGTGGCGACTGGGTCGCAACGAACCTGGTGGCGAAGCCATGTCATTTATCAACCTCGACAGTGTGCCATCTAAAGCAGTATTAAATGCGTTGGGAGAAATAACGGCCGTTACGCACGTCAAACTGGTTCAACTATAAGAATCACTAACATTTTCTTGCAACAACAAGGAAAAATATATGGACATTCTTCATCAAATCATTGATTTATTTCTTCACCTCGATGTGTATCTACAAGACATCATCCAAAATTATGGTGTATGGGTTTATGCCATCCTATTTTTGGTAATTTTTATGGAGACAGGATTTGTGGTGACCCCATTTTTGCCAGGGGATTCGCTGCTTTTTGCCGCAGGTACATTTGCCGCTATTGGTTCTCTAAATGTGTGGTTAGTTTTCGGACTGCTTTTTTTCGCAGCAGTTCTCGGTGACACCATTAATTATGCAATTGGGCATTATTTGGGCACCTGGCTCTTAGAAAAAAATATACGGTTCTTGAAACCTAAGCATTTGGAAAAAACACATCGTTTTTTTGAAAAACATGGCGGAAAGACAATCGTAATAGCCCGTTTTGTTCCAATTGTACGTACATTTGCACCATTTGTAGCCGGTATCGGAGCCATGATGTACAAACGATTCCTCGCTTATAACATACTCGGTGCGTTTTTATGGACCGCTTTGTTTATTTTCAGCGGTTACTTTTTTGGCAACATCCCATTTGTCAAAAATAATTTTGAACTTGTGATTGTAGGCATCATTTTGATTTCGGTTATCCCCATGGCATACGAGGCAATTCGTGCCCGGATGCATCCTGATCTCTCGCCACAGTTGACACCAAATAATGAAATACTGTCTGATAAAGAATGATAAACTACCCAAGCATGTGGAATCCCTTGCACAGCGTCGATGCCAATGGTGTCCCCGTCATTGAAAAAGTCCAATATCCAATTATCTATTTGGGAAAAATACGCACCCGTCGACGATTGCCTTCACCGGTGCTTTCCGTGCGCACTTCTGTAGAATCACGCAATGTCATATGAATGATGCGGCGTTCGTAGGCAGCCATAGGCTCTAGAGTAATCGGTCGTTCTTGTTTCACCGCTTTTGCAGCCATCCGTTCCGCCATGCGTGCGAGCGCAGTTTTGCGGCGTTCACGATAACCTTCGACATCCACAACGAAATTGGCACGGCCGTGCATACGCTGTCCGACAATCAAGCGAGACAAATATTGCAGCGCATCTAAGGTTTCGCCACGAGGACCAATCAACACACCCAAATCATCCCCAGTAACATCAACAATATTGATACGCTCACCAGTTAAATTGTCTTCTTCAGAAAGACGTAAGCTGGTTGCAGCATCCACATGCATGCTGTTGACTATGGTACTAATTACCTCTAGCGCAATTTCAGCTTCTGCGTTCAGAGGTAAACCTTTCGCGCCGACAGAAGGCGCTGCGACAGGCGCTTTCTCTGCTGGTTTTGAAGGTGGCGTGGAAACTACGGCCGTTGCTTCCACAACCTCTTCCTCAACGAAAACCTCATTCTCTTCAATCTGAGCAGGCTCCACGGAAACGGGAGCTGGTTCCGGCTCAGGCACAATCTCCGGTACCGGAGCCTTTTTTAAGGTCAAGCGCACTGCTGCATCACGGCTGCCCAAGCCCAAAATGCCACGACTACCTTCATCAAGAATTTCGATCTCTACTGCATCGCGCTCGACACCTAAGCGTGCCAAACCAGATTCAATCGCATCATCAACAGTGCGGCCTTTTGCGTCAATTTCTTGTTTTTGTAGGGTCATATATATCTCAAGTTTTTCTATTTAGGGTTGTCCGAAAACAAGTTCATAGTGATAAATTTAGTCGTCAAGACCATAGAAGCGATTACTACAAACCAAATAGAAACGAACACACCCTTAGCGCTTTGATGAACGCCTTTTTCGTTTCGATTGTTGTTTAGTCTGCCCAGACTTGCTGCCATTTGAATTTGTCGGCACAGTTTGAGTGGTTGCAGAACTTTTCTTAGTCTCCTCAGCAATAGCCAAATCTGCACTACTGGGTGGTGGGGGAGAAGCGGCTTGTTTACTCTTTTTCTGCTTAGGTTCTGGCTGTCCTTCTGCAATAACACGTTTCGTATAATAACCCTGTAAAATACCAACAAGATTACTTAGCACAAAATAAATAGACAAACCAGAAGGAAATTGTAACGAGAAAAAGGCAAACATAAGTGGCATAGTTGTCTGCATCGACTTGGACATCGCAGCAGCCGGATTATCATCTTTGCCATCTTTTTTGTTATTGGTTTGGGTAGTAGGAGTCATGAACTTCTGTTGTGCCCACATGGTTGCAAAAACCAAAATAGGTAAAACAAAATAGGGATCCGGTTGACCCAAATTCAACCAAAGAAATTTATTACTAATTGGTAATAATGCCGCCAAACTACCTAAAAATGGTTCATAAACACGTTGCGTTAACTCAAATAAAGATTGGGGTGTAGAGCCTAATGTAATAATGATAGCCCGATAGAGACCAAATAAAATGGGCATTTGAATCAATAACGGCAAACAACCCATCAAACTATCGGTAGGATTGTAACCAATTTTGTTAAATTCCTCCTGCATCTTTTGTGGGTTATCTTTATACTTTTTCTGAATCGCCTGAATTTGTGGCTGCATTTCCTGCGTCCGCTGCATAGAACGCTGCTGACGTATATTAAGAGGCAATGTCACAGCACGTATTAGAAGTGTGAAGACAGCAATGGCCAACAGATAATTGTTGAATAGTAAGTCATACAACATCAACAAGGCGTTGATCATTGGGTCAACTATGAAGGTATCAAACATAAATTATGCCTTCGCTTTGCGTCCCACCCATGCTTTGGGTGAGAGCGCAGAATGCGTTTTATTCTTCTTCAGCAGGGGGTGCAATTTCCCATACTTTCGCGCCTGAATCTTTATCGTATGCAATCAACAAGGATTCTTCGCTCACTAAAGCTACAACAACCACACCGTCTGCATAAACCGGCGCAGTAAAGAGCGGCACAGATGTTGCAGTTTGCCACAATTCATTACCATCTGCAACCGCAAAAGCCGTTAATGCGCCGATTGGCACATCGGCCGATGCTCCTTCAGAAGCGACATACAGTTTATCTTCGACGACAAGCGGGTTTGTTTGGACAGCTCCAGCGGCTTTTTTCTGCCAAATTTGTTCGCCAGTCAAGCTATCCACTGCATAGACCTCACCAATCACATCTGCAAAATAGACAACTCCATCTGCATAAGTGGG
>JAGRDI010000238.1:4768-9441 GCA_020432765.1 Anaerolineales bacterium
ACAGCATGCACATTGCCATCAAAACTGCTCACATAGGCTAAATTATCATTGAGTGCGGGACTAGATGGCAGCGCACCATTAAAGGTTGCCGTCCAAAGTTCTTCGCCGCTTTGTGCATCAAATCCATATAAGGAATGATCCTGGGAAGCAACAATAAGAATTCCATCTTTATAAGCCGGCTGCCCCCAAATACTATGCCCGGTTTCAAAAGACCATTGCACTTCACCTGTCGCACGATCTAAGGCCAGTATATAATTATCGGCCGTTCCAATAAAGACTTGATCACCCACTTGCAATGCAGGTGCCACAATTTTATCATCGGCAGCTTCAGAAGTTATCCAAATCTCGGGTGCAACCTGACCAGTTGCAACATTTTCAACTGCATACACAGAAACAATCACACCTGGTGAAAAAAAGCCGCCAGATTTACCATAATCACCAAATACAACCTGACCATCTTCTGCTATGTCTGGAGCAGAAAAATATTGTAAAGAGGGATTTGCTTCTGCTGGATAAGACCAATTTAAATCTTGGGTAGCAGCATCATAAGCTAATACTTTGGGACCATATGCAAGGAATATGGTTTCACCGTCTGAAGAAAGCCCTGGCCAATTAGAATTGGCAACACGACTGCCACAGGCGGTCAATAATAGAGTCATTACTAATAAAACTAAAAGCGTAGGCCGAGTTAACGGCCGTTTCGTTACGTGCAACTAATATCCTCCATCAAGGCACCGGGTCATAACCACCTGGTGTGAAAGGATTGCAACGACCAATACGTTTGATGGCCAGCCAGCCTCCTTTGAGCACACCATATTTTTCTACCGCTTCATATCCATAATGAGAACAAGTTGGTGTAAAACGGCAGGTTGGCGGAAATAGCGGAGAAATTACCCTTTGATACAGTCGAATAATAAACAAAAAGACGCGTTTCATAACCAATATCCTTATAACAATCTATCCTGTATACAATAACGTTTTGCAATAACAATGGATAGCACCATATGAAACATTGCACAATGAAACATTGCAAATACGATGATCTTGATTACGCATTGTTTTGATTGTCGGTTGCACGTCTGCTTAATATGTGAGAACGGGATAATAATTGCTGTACGGCCGTTTCCACTTCAGCAAAAGTTGCTGTCGGCGTTTGTGGCCGTGCAATCAATAAACAATCCCAACCCGGCTCTACTTGGTCTATATGTGCCCGTACTGCTTCGCGCAAGAGCCGTTTGGCTCGGTTACGGACAACGGCACTGCCAACATGCCGACTTGCTGAAAAAGCAAATCGACTCACGTTTTTTGTGGAACGGCCGTTGTCAACAGTAATTGCAGACGATTCCTGGCGTCTCACCACCAAAATCGCCAATGGATGACGACGCCCCCGACCTTCCGTACGGACACGTTTCAAGTCTGCGGAGCGGCGCAAGCGATACCGTTGTGGCAGCATGGACAGCTACTATCAGATAAAATCCTATTTACCACCGCCATAGCGCTTGATTGAACGATACGCAGTCGCCGATGAGCCATTCCAATTAATCCGTTTCACATGATTATTCATACTTACAGACATCGATTTGCGGCCTTTGACACGCCGGTTTTTCAGAACGTTACGGCCGCCTTTGGTTTTCATGCGAGTGCGAAAGCCATGTACACGCATGCGGCGACGAATTTTGGGTTGATATGTACGCTTGGTCATCTATCAATTCTCCTAAAAAAACCAGGGCGTATAGCCCTGGAAGAGTTATCTAAATCTATTAACTAAACTTGTTCACTGTTTATGTAAGAAAAAGCCCAGTTATTGGTTTAAGGTCGCTTTATTTTTGACAATTTTCCCGTTATCAAAGCGACAAAGGATTATACATGAGCGCCTAGGGGTGGTCAAATTTCAGCAATTTTTTCTTATTTGTGGTTTCTCTCAAGAAACTCGCTCGACTTGAGCACCTAAAGATTGTAACTTATGCTCAATTTGTTCATAACCGCGATCGATTTGTTGGATATTATGGATGACACTCGTACCTTCGGCACACAATGCCGCCAAGACCATCGCCATACCCGCACGCACATCGGGACTGGGTACACCATGTGGGCTGGCATAAAGTCTGGCAGGGCCTTGCACCAAAACACGGTGCGGATCACACAATACAATGCGTGCCCCCATGAAAACGAGATTGTCAACAAAGAAAAATCGGCTTTCATACATCCAATCGTGCAAAATAATCGAACCGGAAGCCTGAGTTGCCATCACTACCGCAATCGACATCAAATCCGGTGGAAACCCTGGCCACGGCATGGGCTTGACAGAAAGGATACGGCCACCCAACGCTGAATCAATGCGCAAAGGTTGGCCTGGTGGCACGATAATATCATTACCCTCTTCCAACCAGTGCACGCCAATTTTCTCGTAAACAAGGCGTACCATGCCAAGGTTCTGTGGATCGGCGTTTCTGATACGGATTTCGCCACCCGTTACGGCCGCTGCTCCGATAAAACTGCCGACCTCCATAAAATCAGCACCCATTGTAAATTCGCCGCCGTTTAAGCGCTCTACTCCATTAATAATGAGGTGATTCGTACCAATGCCTGCAATATCTGCGCCTAACATGTTCAAGAAATGACACAGATCACGCACATGTGGTTCTGAGGCTGCATTATCGATGATAGTTTCACCAGAAGCCAATACTGCTGCCATAATCGCGTTCTCGGTAGCAGTCACACTGGCCTCAGCCAGCAGCAGAGAACCTGCCCCCTGCAACTTCTCAACTGACATCGTAAAAACACCTTGTTCAACTTCGATTTGGGTGCCGAGGGCACGCAACGCTTGTACATGGGTATCTAATGGGCGTGCACCAATCACATCACCGCCCGGAATTGGTAAAGTGATTTTGCCCATGCGTGCCAGCATCGGGCCTGCAAAGACAAAAGATGCCCGTGTTCGCCCGGCCAACATGCTGTCAAGCTCGGTTTTTTGGATATTTTTGGCGTGAATGCGCCAACTACCTGGCCCAAGTTTTGTCACATCTGCACCGAGATCACTCATAATCAGAAGCGTGTTTTTCACATCTTGAATGGTCGGGATATTATGCAAGACAACTGGTTGATCGGTGAGTATACAGGCCGGAATTAGTTTGAGAGCAGCATTTTTGTTGCCGCTGGCTGTGATGGTTCCTCGCAAAGGCACACCACCGGTAATCACAAATTTACTCATGGAAAAGGCTCCAAATTTGAAAGGTTTAGGGTCTTTTAGGACACTAATTCACACAAATAAAAAGTCTCTGACTGTTCTGCTTTGCATTCTGTGTCCATGTTCTTGAAGGGCATACATAACAAGATTGTAGCCATCCCCTTGATCCTGGGCAAACATGTTAAGGCTGTTTCTTGACAACAAACGAGCCAGGCTTGATACTATGATCATGCCTAAAATTACTATCAATTCACAACAATTATTTTATGCATTTCGCAAAAACGATACGGCCGTTACTTCTCTTCTATTCTTACATGGGGCTGGTGGTAGTCACTTGGATTGGCCGTTAGCTTTGCAGCGCATTCAACACACGGCCGTTTACAATCTAGATCTACCTGGACACGGCCGTTCTGCCCTACCCGGCCGTGACTCAATTAACGCATATACTGACAGCGTCGCAGCCTTTACTGAGAAACTCAAGCTGCAGCAATTTGTATTAATTGGGCATTCTATGGGTGGTGCGATTGCACAGCAGTTGGCCTTGCGCCAACATCAAGCCTTAGCTAGGCTGATTCTGATCGGAACAAGTGCACGTTTACGCGTTGCGCCACTATTATTGGACAGTATTCAAACCGAATTTGAAACGGCCGCGACTTTCATTGGTAAAAATGCCTGGGGATCCAACGCACCGGAACAAATGGTAGCACGCAGCCAGCAGCAGCTCCGCAGCATCGATCCGACGGTTATTTACGGTGATTATGTGGCCTGCAATCAGTTTGATTTACGCAATCAAGTTAATCAAATTGCATTACCTACCCTGGTTATTGCTGCTACTGAAGATCAGATGACACCATTAAAATTCGGCCGTAGTTTGGCAGAAAGCATTCCTGGTGCAGAATTAAGTGTGATTGAAGGGGCCGGGCATTATATTGCTCAAGAAAGGCCAATGGAGGTGGCAACGGCCGTTGCCACCTTTTTACAAAATAACATCCAAAAATTTTAGCTTAGACCATGATTCCTTGTTGACAATCTGTCTATACAGGTCTAAAATTTAGTATAAACGAACGTTCGTTCATAACGGTGACAACGTGACTGAAGAAGACCTGACAATCAGCAAAGGAGACCGCACCCGCCTGACCCTCATCGAGGTGGCTTACACTTTGTTTGTCAAGCAAGGGTTTCACGGCACATCCATGCGCCAGATTGCCGAGGGCGCAGGGCTGGCATTGGGTGGCATCTACAATCATTTTGCAAACAAAGAGGAAATTTTTAAGGCCGTCATATTCACCTACCATCCATTTGTCAAGGTAATACCACAATTAACGGCCGTTTCCCCCACCTCAGCCGAAACCATGCTGCGTGAAGTCATTCGACTCTTCGATTTAGAAATGCAGCAAGATAAAGGTATTTTCAACTTGCTGTTTATCGAATTGATCGAAATGAAAAGCAAACATGTGCCTGAAATGGCTGAACTGCTCATGCCATC
>JAGRDI010000239.1 GCA_020432765.1 Anaerolineales bacterium
GAACATCACCGCCGCCATTGCCCATAACTACTAACTGTCGGGGTACGTTAGGTGCAGTAAATTGATTGCTAAATCCACAATCCCCTGGCTCAGCACCAACAAAGGTTTGCCCGGAGAATTCATTGGCATCGATCACAAAACTATCGATTGTTGCGCCATATTCTGTAAGCAAACCAGCATCACCATTGGCTTGAATCTCGTTGTCTCTAACAACTGCGCCACTGTGACTACCTTGAAAGTAAACGGCCGCATTCTCGATCCCTGGAGTGCCATTGTCAATGCCAACAATTGTAAACCCTTGACCTGTATCTCCAATTTGTAATGCGGTTGTGTTGCTGGTGACAACAATTGCGCCCAAAGCGCCTACGCTCGATATCCCTTCAATGGTTGTGGTGGAACGGCCGTTTTGTGATAACAAAATCACATTCTTATTTATGGTCAGGTTTTCGGTGTAAGTGCCATCTAATACAGTTATCGTATCACCACCTAAAGCATCATCGATTGCTGCCTGAATAGTGCAATAGGCTGGTGAACCTGTCCCGTCATCACAAGGACCGGCTCCATTCACGGTTAAACTCGCTGCATTGGCTCCTGGCACAATTGCAACGGCCAGTAAAACGAGCAGGAAAAACACCAATAAAATTTGTTTAGTTTTCATAATTTCTCCTCATCCACTCCTTAGCCTTCCTTGAAAAGCCGTGGGAGTTGGAAGCAATAAAGGAGCGGATGTTCATCGCATCCGCTCCTTTTCTAGTTGAATTTATCTAATTAGGGTGTCCAAGGACTGGATGTTAATTCATAGTTGCCACCCGCTAAGACCAAATCAAGGATGTTAACTGTTGAATCACCATTGACATCGCTTGTGCCATCAACCCCGCATAAAACAGGACTAAGGCCATAGCTGCCGCCAATGCATGATGCATCATTAATATCGATTTCGTCATCGTTTGTTGCATCACCACCTAGTAACAAAACCATTCCTATTGTCGTGGTTGGATGGTTATCCATGGCTTTGCTATTAGCATAATCTGTGTCTACAACAGCAGTCGTTGGCAGATATAAATAAGCATCCGACCACAGATAATAGGTAGGTCCAACAATAAGCGGATCTGTGACAAAGCTAGTTGTGTAATTACCGCTGGAGACAGAGGTTGCATTGGCTAACTCTGTCGATCCGGCAATGGTTAATTGATCATAAACTTCTACACTTGCGCCACTATCATTGGTGCGGCCTTGCAAATCTACAAAGCCAGTAAATTCGGATACACCAGTGATATTAATTTGACCATCATTTGTGTCGGTGATCGTATATATTGGATCAACAGTGTTGGACGGATCGCCAAAACCACCATTGTTAACAAATACTTTGATGCCGCCACGTGCGCCTGCAGACAGCTCTGTTGTGGCTGTAGAGATATCAAGCGTGGTTACCCATAATGGGCCTGGGCCAGTGAGTCCACTGCCTTCTGCAGTAAAGTTAAGTGTTGAAATTGTATTCTCTGTACCATCAACATTTGCATCTGGGATAAAACGCGTGCAGTAGACACTGACCGTACCAGGTGTGGCAGTATCATTGACACATGTGCCTGACCCTTTAAACGTGCCATCTGTAATGCTGTTTAGAGTTAACATGGTATCGTCGTAGGTTAACTTATACTGCACGGCATAAAGACCGGCTGCGTCAACCTTCACAGCCACATCAAATGGTATAGATTCAGTGGCATCGTAAATGTCTTCTAAATCATCTGGTTCAACATCTGCATAAACTTCAGCGAAGGTTGGGTTAGATGCATCTACATTGGCACTGACACCATCACCGCTGGCAGAACCTGCGATGTCACCCCAAGAATTGTATTGGGCATTGAGAGAATTCACGCCACTATTTTCGATACCATTGCCACCATTGAATTTGAAGAGATTACCCTCGACGGTGACAACGCCACCTAGCGTGACGCCAGATTGAATGTTTAAGCCAGCACCACTGTTGTCGTGGAACCAGTTGGCGGCCAGTTTGAACGAATTAACATCGCCAGCAACATTTACACCATCTGTCCAATTAGTGATCTCGACATTTTGCATGATGAAGTTGTCAGCACCACTGTTTACTACGACTGCTGGACTTGCTGGTGCAACACCATCGAGGATGCCAGGGCCATTAAGTGTAAAGTTAGGTGCATTCACAGTGAAGGCTGGAGAACCAGGACCAAATGTGCAGCTATTCATATCAATTGTCACATCTGGTGTATCAATAACGATACCCCCATTGCAAGTTGGTCCTTCGAATTGCAAGGTTTTTCCGCTGGCACATTCGAGAATATCTTGCGTATCAGCTAGTGAGGTGCCAAATGGGACAATAATTTCGCCATTTGGTCCGGCAGAAAGCGTCGAAGCTGTATCTGGCGCTGTTAGCCAAGGGCTGTATGTGACGTTTGGCCCATATGTGATTCCACTGCTGGCACCAGCTTCTGATGGCCCACATAGCGAACCCCACCAATTATTGGCGGCATTAGCATTGTAATCATTGCCATTAGCTCCGCCGGGTAAATCATCAGGGTGAATGGCAACACCAAAATACCCATCCCCGTTAAACTCATTATTTTCAACGGTTACCGAACCACCATCTGGATTGGCTTCAAAAAATACACCTGCGGCATCAGAGCCAGCAGCCATTAACCCTGTGAATGTGTTGCCAGACACAAGCGCATTGGGTGTAGCTCCTTCCAAACCAACTGCATGAACCCAAAGTCCTTCTAAGCCAGAGAATGCGTTGTTTAATATTTGGGGAGCAGGAATACCGGCACCATTATTCAATAAAATGCCATAATCCCCTCTACCCGCGATGATATTGGTGAAAGTATTATTCTGAATTAACAGACCACTACTGGGATCGGTACTGGCTGTATCACCTACAAAAATAGCATCAGCGTTTTTTGAACCTCCGCCAAGGATGTTGTTAAACAGATTATCTTCAATGGTAACGTTATCAGCTCCTCGATTGACGTAAATGCCTTTGACGTGACTGGTCATGGTACTGCTGCCAACATTTTCGATTTTGTTGTTTGCGATTGTAATGTCGCTGTGAGAGGGTGTTTCTGGGTTGATTAATACCCCGTAGTTTGCATTTGGATTGCTGAGGGTAAGGCCATTGACTTCGACGTTACTGGCGTCGATGGTCATTTGTCCGACAATGGCAGATTCATATGCTGGGGGTGTGTCAGAAACGACTGAAAAATTATCCCAATATACATCATAATCGGAACCAAAGTTTTTGACATTCAAAATCAGGTTGCCTAATTGCGTTGTGTCGGTATCAGCAAGTTCCAGCAAAGATACACCATCAAGAAAATATTCTATACCCGTTCCTACATTCAGATCGAAGGAGAGGGTATGCCAAGCACCGTAGTCTTCTGGAACAGCTTCCTTCAATAATAACCATTGACCTGTATCAAAGTAATCCCAACCATAAAAACCAGCTGGATCAGGAGCTACATTCTTCCAGGCTATAATAGGGTAGGCAGAAATTCCATCAGAAGCATCAAATCCTGTTGCCCAGATACCAGGATTCTGTTCGCCACTTGACCAAGTGGCATCGACCCACATGTCAATACTCATCGATTGTTGATTGCCGCTTAGACCTGTGTCGAGTTTGCGGCCTTGGGTGTTATAAAATTCGCTACTGTAGGGCGCAGGACGATTTGCTTGCGAATCAGCCTCCCGAACACCATGGTGTAGAACCATTTCGCCACCAAAGTCATATGATTCGAATACGGCCGGCGGATAACGGTCTGGATACCAGTAACCAGCCTTTTGGG
Organism: Anaerolineales bacterium; assembly: GCA_020432765.1. GTDB lineage: Bacteria > Chloroflexota > Anaerolineae > Promineifilales > Promineifilaceae > JAACFF01. The sequence continues at coordinate 3,813 of JAGRDI010000239.1, forward strand.
CTGAATCGAGTGGCGGTGGGCTTGCGAAACCCGTGTCAAAGGCGTTGCCTTGCAAGGTTAAGGCCTTGTTGACCAGAACAGATTCGTTATATGTGCCAGCGGCAATATTAATTGTGTCGGTGGCACTTGCGGCATCGATCGCTGGTTGAACATCACAATAAGATGTACCTGTGCCATCATTCGCACAAGTTAAATCATTGATGTCAACATCGAAATCAGTTGCACCGGCAGCGGGCACTAAAAGCAGCCCTAGCAGTACAACTAACAGAATAAAAAGTGAAATTTTTCGTAACATATTATGAACCTCCCAGTTCAACTCCTGGCTAATAAAACATAGCACCTGTTTCGCAATGAAAGCAGGAAACCTAGGGCCAACGCTTTTAGCGATTGAGTACCTAAATAAGTTGTGAAAGACGCTTGTTGTGGGTCTAAACCCATAAAAATCACCTAAACAGCATTGACCATACAAAGTCGTGTGATTTATGGGATCAGTAGAAGGATTGGCTGGAAATTCCGCTACTTCACACATTGAACAACACATACATGAGTATATACTTGCACCCTGACCCAATCCTGACCGAATTGGCGGCAGTATGAAAACAGACCTTGTTTATTTGGTCTGTTTCCTACTTGTTCGTGATTATTTTGGTTGTATGTGAACTAATTTGGGCTGTTGGCGATTTTGAAAATGGCTCTTGTTTGGGGGCTGGGCAGGACATTGAGTTCGTCCAGGAGTGTGTCGGCTAGTTGGTGGTAGCGGGCAACGGCCGTTGCGCGTTCACCGCGTCGAATAGCCAACTGCATAAGTTGACGGTGTGCGCTCTCCCGATAGGGATCATGGGACAAAATTTTTAAGTATAAATCTTCCGCTTCTTGATCGTGATGCTGTTTTTCATACAAGGCAGCCAGCTCTTCCAAGGCTGAGAGATACATCTCTTGTAGGCGCAGACTTTCGCCTGCCGACCACACATTGGTATTTGTTAAGTCGGCAAGATAATCCCCCCTAAAAAGTGCGATTCCCTTTTGATACGCTTGTAACGCTTTTTGTAGATTTTGTGTTTGGCGTGCTTGTTGTAAATATTTTTCTAAGGCATCTACATCTAACCAATGGGGGCTTTGGTTATTCAGCGCGTAACTGCCATTTTGATAAAGCACATAACGTGAGTCTGTACCGCGTTTTAAGTTGGGTTCGAGGCTGCGGCGTAGGCGATAAACGGTCGAATTGAGATTTTGTAATGCAGAGGCATATGGCTGTTCCGGCCATAATATATCTAGTAATTGTTCGCGGTGTATAAAACTGTCACGATTTAATGTCAGATAGGCCAATAATGCACGCACCTTGATCCGTTTCCACAAAGCGCCGCTGACTAATTCGCCATCTTCGCGAAATACTTGCACGGGGCCGAGCAGGTGGATATGAAGTTGGTTATGTTGGGCGCTTTCTAACGTTAATGGTCGGCAAATGTGGAGAATATGAAAAGGTCGCTTGCCTTTTTGATCTAAGGGCGTAATCAGTGTGCTGGCGTTTAAATGCACCTTGTGTCCTTTCACATGTCTTACGCGCAGGTTGCGCGAACCAGGCAAGTTTATGTTGTTTTTGGATTCAATCACGTATTGGCAATTGCATTTGCAAATACGCTCACTTTTGTCAGAATTGCCTCGCAAAAATTCATAACAAGACCGTCCTAAAACCTCCTCAGCTGAGTAGCCTAAACATGCTTCGGCAGCTTCATTCCACAGCACAATTTTTTGATTGGCATCAACGGCCCATACAACATCGCCTGTATTTCCAAATAATTTGAGTGTTTCATCCATTACTGACAGTGAACCTCATTAAGCAGACTAGATATATTTTGAACCTAAGTTTGAAAATATATCGAGAGTAGACATGACTATAACAAAACAACACTACTAATTATATTGGAAAAGTGAAAAAATATCTAATTTTAATAGATTCTATCGAAAAGCAGATTTGTCAACTTTTCGCCAGAGTCTTGTTTTATACTGGTTTCAGTTGTTGTAATCCGATTTCATACCCCCTTTGTAACACGATCAGGTTTCCTGCTAAGAACTTTTGCTTGCGTTCTGGCAAATGATCATGCAGAGCTTGCTGAATCATGTCCAGTGTGAGAATAGGACGACGACCTACCAACGCACCCAGCATGACCATGTTCATCATTTTGGCGCTGCCAAATTCTTCGGCGATCCCGTTGGCGGGTACATAGACAACATCGATATCATCACGTTGTGACTCGCCGTCGACAATCGAGGTGTTTACAATCAATAGACCACCCGGTTTTACAAGCGAGTCATATTTTTCAAAAGAAGGTTGGTTGAAGGTGATGGCGACATCAGGCTGGCGTACAATCGGTGCACCAACCGGTTCATCACTGATTTTCACGATGCAATGGGCGGTACCGCCGCGCATTTCAGGGCCATATGAAGGGATCCAGGTGACGAAACGGCCGTTGTCCATCCCAGCATAAGCCAGTAGCTGTCCCGCAAATAAAGCTCCTTGTCCCCCAAATCCAGAAATAATAATCGAAGTTTCCATAGTGTTGCTCCAAGATAGCGTGTCAGCAATTCAGCTTGCCGGCCGCTCAGCTCTTTGCTGACAGACTGAAATGCTGATTGCTGACCAGCTTTTTACGCAAAAGCGAGCTCCATTTCGGGCTCATATGTGTATTCTAATTCTTCTGCCAATACCTCACCCAGGCGCTTGATGCCAATTTCGATCATATCTGGTTGGGCGTTGGAGAAATTCAGGCGGAATGTGTTACGGCCGCTGCCATCAGGATAAAATGCGCTGCCAGGGACATAGGCAACATGATTGGCGATAGCTTTGTCCATTAGTGCAACTGTGTCGATACTTGCCGGCAATGTGACCCACAAGAACAAACCGCCTTGTGGACGAGTCCAGTGTGCGCCAACTGGGAAATATCGCTCGAGTGCTGCCAGCATCACATCACGTCGTTCGCCATAGACTTTGCGAATGGTGCGTACATGATGGATTAAGAAATCATCTTGCAAGACTTCGTAAGCGGTCATTTGTACAAAGCTGCTGGTGTGCAAATCCATACCTTGTTTGGCCATCACACAACGATTGATGACTTCACTTGGTGCCACAATCCAGGCCAAACGCAAACCCGGCGCGAGGGTTTTGGAGAATGTGCTGGTGTAGATGACGTTGCCGCGCATATAACCGTGGCCATTGCTGTAACCAGAACGCCTGTGCTGAGCACCGCCAAAGTGGCCGTTTAACCTTTCCGCATCCAAAACGACCAACGGTGGGATATGTTCACCCTCATAGCGTAGTTCGCCATAGGGGTCATCCTCAATTATAGGCACGCCGTAGTGGTCGGCGATTTCGATAAGTTGTTTACGCCGTTTGAGCGAGAGCGTCACGCCGCCAGGATTTTGGAAGTTTGGCAGAATGTACATAAATTTGGGTCCGCCACACAGCGCTTCTTCGAGCATATCGATACAGATACCATCATCATCAATCGGCACGCTCGTATATTCCGCCTGATAAGCACGCCATGCTTGCAATGCGCCTAAATAGGTTGGTTTTTCCGTCAGAATTAAATCACCGGGGTTGATCATTACTTTGCCAATGAGGTCGAGTGCTTGCTGTGAGCCGCTGGTAATGAGGATATTATCGACGGCCGCTTCAATACCATAACGCGCCATATAATCTACAATCCACTGGCGTAAAGGGGTGTAGCCTTCTGTAGCGGCATACTGCAGCGCTTGCGATCCATGTTTGTCGAGAACACGGCAGGCGGCGCTCTGAAATGCGTCTACCGGGAAGACTTCCGGGGCCGGCAGGCCGCCCGCGAACGAAATAATTTCTGGATTTTGTGTTAACTTGAGCAGTTCACGAATGACCGAACTGCCCATTCCTTGCATTCGTTGTGCATAGCGATGATTCCATGGGGTAGTCATAGTAGGCTCCTTTATAACATGTTTCCTCTGATAAAATAAAAACGCCAGTGTCCAGTTTCATTGTTTGTCAATTTCTATTTGTTTCCTCTTTTGCTTGTTTGCAATTCATCCACAATCTTGAAATCGCCGAGCGGATAATAGGGAACCAGGTTGTCACGCACCCAATCACAGGCCGCTAAAGGGGTCATGCCCCAGTTTGTTGGACAGGAAGATAGCAGTTCGACAATGCTGAAACCCAAGCCTTGGATTTGTGCTTGGAAGGCAGTTTTGATCGCTTTTTTGGCCTGGATAATATGTTTGGCATCATGCAAACTGCGCCGGACGCTGTAGACTGTACCATCGAGACCTGAAAGCAGTTCTGCCATACGAATGGGGAAGCCGGTCTGGCGCACATCACGGCCGAATGGGGATGAATTAGTCTTTTGTCCGATCAAACTGGTCGGAGCCATCTGGCCGCCAGTCATGCCATAGATCGCATTGTTGAGGAAAATGACGGTGATCTTTTCACTGCGGGTGGCTGCGTGAATGATTTCGGCCGTACCAATCGAAGCCAGGTCCCCATCCCCTTGATAGGTGAAAACAATATTATCCGGATTAACTCGTTTGATGCCGGTTGCCATTGCGGGAGCACGGCCGTGGGCTGCTTCGCAGGCATCAACCGCAAAATATTTATACGAAAATACTGAACAGCCTACTGACGCGACCAAAATGGCACGTTCGCGAATGTCTAGTTCATCGATGACTTCGGCCACAAGTCTATGCGCCGTGCCATGTGTGCAGCCCGGACAATAATGGGTATAGGTGTCGGTGAGTGCCAGCGGCGGCGTGTAGACGACTTTTTCGGTGAGTTCCTTAACGAATGTGTCCATTTTTGCCCTCCATAGCGATGGTTGGTTGGTTGTTTATCTTGTTCATGAGTTTGAGAATTTCAGCTTCAACATCTTCTGGCATTGGAATTTGGCCGCCTAAACGGCCGTAAAACTCAACCGGAATTTGATTGCCGACGGCTTCCCGGACATCATGCAGCATTTGGCCCGCGTTCATTTCAACAACCAGGAAAGCTTTTGCGCTGCGACTTATTTTCTCTAATACTTTGTCAGGGAAAGGCCACAGTGTGATGGGGCGTAGGAGGCCGATCTGATGACCTTCTTTGCGCAGATGCTGCATGGCTGATTGGGCGACACGTGCGGCTGTGCCAAAGGCCACCAGAATGATGTCGGCATCGTCTGTATGTTGTTCTTCCCAGCGCACTTCGTCGTTCATTTGAATATGCTGTAGTTTGGCTTGTAGATCGAGGTTGAGCTTTTCGAGATTGTCTGCGCCCATGTAGAGTGAGCTAATTAGATTTTTATCGCGTCCTTTTGCGCCGGTGAGTGACCAAGACGGCCGTTTTGCTTTCAAATCGCGCATCGCTGGTAGTTTGGCCGGTTCCATCATCTGCCCAATTGCGCCATCAGCCACCACAAAAACCAATGTGCGGTATTTTTCGGCCAAATCAAAAGCCAACACAGTCATATCAATCGCTTCTTGTACATTGGCTGGTGCCAAGACGATGGGATGAAAATCTCCATGTCCGGCGGATTTGGTGACCTGGTAATAATCGGCCTGGCTGGGTTGGATATTGCCCAAACCAGGACCACCGCGCATGATGTCGATGATTACTACAGGGATATCGGAACCCGCGATATAACTAAACCCTTCCTGCATCAGGCTGATGCCGGGGCTGC
>JAGRDI010000240.1:0-4151 GCA_020432765.1 Anaerolineales bacterium
GGGTCTTTGCAGTTCAGGGAAATTGGGCTCTGTTTATTCAGTCACAAACTCTGCCACCGGATAACCTGCATCTTCCCAGGCCTTAAAGCCGCCTTTCAAGCTGTGGACATCCTGATGGGCATATGCCCAAAGCATGCTCATGGCGATGGTTGAACGATGACCGCTGCCACAATAAGTTGCTGCTGCATCTTCGGGAGCCGGCCACATATCCTTTTGGGCAATAAAATCTTCCAATGGAATGTGGATCAGGTTTTCGTTTTCGATTACACCGTTTTCTTCTAATTCTTCTTGACGACGCACATCTACCAGAATCAAGTCGGGGTTTTCAATCAAGGCTGTGTTGAGATCATCGGCCGAAATGCCGCCCCAGCCTTCGGGGATTGTGCTCAACCAGGCATCCATTGCGGCGACCATAGCCGGGTCTGGTTCGGCGATGTCCAATTCCAGTGCTTCTTGCGGAGCGCCTTCAACTATCGGATAACCTGCTTCGACCCAGCCGCTGTAGCTGCCATCTTTCATCACCTTGACATCTTCCCAACCCATCGCATTCAGCGCGACCATCGCCATGGTAGCACGCCAGCCGCTGCCGCAGTAAGTAATGATGGGGGTGTCGAAGCTGGGCAAATATTGGATATTTTGTGCCAATTCGCGCAGCGGAATCAAAACCGCACTTTCGATATGTCCATTTTCTTCTGCCTCTTCCATGCTGCGCACATCTAATAAGAACGGGGGCGGATCTTCTGCTAATGCCAGGTTGGTGTCTTCCAGGCTGATGACATTGTAGCCTTCCATGTTATCCAACATGTTTTGGAAAGCAGTATCCAGGTCCACTTCACCAGTTTCGGCCATCTCACCTGTGCCGGCCACAACCGGATAACCAGCCTCAGCCCAGCCACCAAAACCGCCTTTGAGACTGGATACATTGGTGTAACCATTAGCTAAGAGCATGCTCATCGCCATTGTCGAACGATGGCCGCTGCCACAATAAACGGCGATGGCAGCGTCTTTATCTTCTGGCCACATATCCATGTTGGTGACAAATTCTTCTATGGGGATGAAGCTAATATTTGCGGCATCGATATAGCCTTTCTCTTCAACTTCAGCTGCGGTGCGTACATCAATCACGATTAGTTCGGGATTTTCGATCAAGGCTGTGTTTAGATTTTCAGCGGTGATCACACCCCAGCCCTCAGGAATGCTGCTGAGCATTTCATCCAAAGATGCCAAGACGGCCGGATCGATATCAGCGGCGTTGAGTTCCATTGGTTCCGGTGGTAGGCCATCAACTGTGGGATAGCCAGCTTCAACCCAGCCACTGTAACTACCATCTTTCATGACGGTGACATTTTCGTAGCCCATGGCTTTGAGGGCGGTCATGGCGATGGTAGCACGCCAGCCGCTGCCACAGTAGGTGATGATGGGGGTGTCGAAGCTGGGTAGATAGTGGGGGTTTTGAGCCAGTTCGCGTAGTGGAATGAGAACTGCGCCTTCAATGTGACCTTTTTCTTCAGCTTCTTCGGGTTGACGCACATCGAGCAAGAAGGGGGGCGGGTCTTCAGCCAGCGCCAAGTTGGTGTCTTCGATACTGATGGTGTTGTATTTTTCCATCGTGTCAAGCATCGCTTGGAAACCAGCATTGACCATTTCAGCGTCAGCAGCAACGGCCGTTTCTTCAATAACTTCTTCTGGGTCCGCTTCCTCTACCGGTGCGGGTTCTTCGGTTGCTGGTACCTCGGTGGGGACCGGTGCTTCTGTTGGTACTTCTGTTGGTGCTTGTTCAACAGGTTGTTCGGCGACAGGCTCTTCAACGGCCGTTTCCGATCCAGCTCCTCCGCATGCAGTCAGCATAAGACCGACTACGAGCAAAAGGATGAAAAAAAACTTCGTATATTTGTGCATTTTCAGCTCCTCTAAAATTTTTAATGACAGATGGCACAGCGAAACGTTTCGCTGTGCCATCTGTCACTCTCTGTGTTCCTTTATCTTTCTCTTGGAACCTCTTCAATAATCACGTTTTGGTTTGCAAACAACTCTTCCGGGTTGACCTTGTCAGCCGTCAGGAAGACCGCTTCATTGCCATGGCAATGGTTACAATCCATCGTCTGGGGCGTTTCGATTTGAATGTTGTGCGGCGTAGCGTAACGCCAGGTTGGTTGGGCGTTGAAATCGGGCAGCAAGTTGGCGCCGTAAAAGGCAAAACTTTGTGGATCAACTGGCACATGGCGCAGTGGAACATATTGGTACGGCCGTTCTTCGCTTTGTAACGGATTTTTCCCAATCAAGAAGTCGAAATAGGTTTCGTCAGTTGTGAAGAACGGGTTGCCGCTGGTTGCACTGAGTGCGACATGGCAGCTATCACAATTGACGTAGGTGGTTGCGTGACAGACCTGGCAGGATAAGGTGTTTGCGTCATGCACCAGATGCATGGTCACTTCGTCGTCGCCAGCAACGGCCGTTTCATGACAAGTTTCACACTGCGGCCCTTCTGTGCCAGCATAACGATGGTTTGACGGTGCTGTTTCTGCATCAATTGAATTAATGCCGTGCATCTCATTGCCTTCGTGGCAGTCAATGCAGGTCATGCGCCCCTGGCGAAAATGCAAATCAGCCAATACACCTTCGTTTTTGCCCATGTATTCGTTACCCACGCGGCTGCCGTGGCAGGCCGTACAGGTGCGGGTCATGGGCGGATTGTCAGTAAAAAGATGACCATCAAGCAAACCACCACCAACACTTTTTGGTTGGGCCACATGGCAGTCGCCACAGCTTGTATGGCAGCTTGAACAATGATTGCCAAACATCTCTTCCATGCCTGCATGATTTCGATCGGCACCGCGCCCTTCAAGCGTTGTCCAATATCCTTCTTGGGTAACATGCAGGCTGTTTGCAGCTGCTTTGGCTTCTTCTTCGTGACAGGTTTTACATATTTTGGCTTCACCTTCGCTGGGACGGCTGACCATGTCTGTATGTGCTTCTTCTTTGGTGCTGCCCCCGCTGCCATCGTGGCAATCTTTACAGGTGAGCTCGCCGTGATTATCGGTTTGTGCAAATTCAATGACATTTACGAGTGCTTTTTCCCAGGGCTCCAACGGAGCCACAGAACCGCCTCAACCCACGCCCGAGGATTCGCTCGACTCCTGCTCAACCACCGGGTCGGCAGTGTCGATGAGCATCTCTTTGTCACTGTGACAGCTTTGACAGTTGTCCATTTCAACTACAAATGGAGCTTCGGTTGGTTCTGGTGCCGGTTTGGTGGGAGCCACCGCTGCCGTGGGTTCGGTGGGTGTTGTGGATGGAACGGCCGTTGGCGGCATGGTTGCTGTAGGCAGCGTCGGCGGTTCAGTGACTGTTGCTTCGGCAACGGTTTCTGCCTCTGTTACAGGCAATATCGCCGCTTTTTCCACCGGTTGTAAATCTGTGCCGCAAGCGCTAATTGCCAATAGTAAAAGCAAAATCAGGGAAATCGTTTTTAGACGGTTCATAACAAAACTCACTTGGATTGTGAAAATTTTAACTAACCTCAATTATAAGTGCAGCTTTGGGTTAATCAATAGTTAAGATAGGTTTTTCTTATCGGTTTCGCTTATGAACATCCATAGTCAGAAGCTATAGATAGGTGACATTTGACACTTGTTCTGGCTATAAGTCATGGGTCATAATTAGCAGGTACAGAAATAGCAAGCCTAAATGTAGCCAGATCGACTATGGATGGAAGATCAAAGACGAAGGACGGAAACTCTGTCATCCGTCTGTTGTCCAAAAGCTAACACAAGGCTTGCGTTACATGCTCAATAAGAGGAACCTATGTTAGATGCACACCAACTCAATGTGTTCTTGGCGGCAGCAAAAACATTAAATTTTACGGCGGCGGCGCGTCAACTGCATATGACGCAGCCCAGTGTCAGCCAACACATAAAATCTCTGGAACAACATTTTGACACCCAACTATTTAGTCGTGCGGGGCGTAATTTGCGGCTCACAGATAGCGGCGCTGCGTTGGTGCCCTTGGCTCAGGAAATGGTATCGATGTCAGAGTATATCGATGGGCAAATGGAAGCGTTGCACGGTGAAGTGCATGGGCACTTAATGGTAGGTTGCAGCACAACAATCGGGAAATATGTTTTGCCTTTTTTATTGGCGGCCTTCATGCG
>JAGRDI010000240.1:4197-6400 GCA_020432765.1 Anaerolineales bacterium
ATGTTGTGTGATGGTGATGTCCATATTGCCTTGTCGAGTTCGCGAGAATTTTGCAAAGATGTCGAATTTCGCCTCTTTATTACCGATCCCGTTGTGTTGATCACCCCGCTTACTCATCCTTGGGCCAGCCGCAGTAGCGTCAGCATAGACGATTTAATGACCGTTCAATTTATCATGCGTGAAAAATATTCTGGCACGCTAGAAGTTTTAGAAAACGGCTTAATCGATGCAGGCATGTCGCTCGATCAGTTAAATACCGTTTTGACTTTAGGCAATTCTGAGGCGATAGCACTGGCTGTGCAGGAAGGTATCGGTGTGGGGTTTGTCTCTAAAATGGTTGTATGTCGCCTGGTTGAAGACAAAGTTGCCCAAATTCATGTACAAGGTCTTGATCTCTTCCAAAATATTTATATTGGCTGCCATATGGGTCATCCACCGACATCAGCACAGGCTGCATTTTGGAAATTTGTCAAAGATCCCCATAATCCAGTTGTGCAGAGCTTGAACAATATGCATGCAGCCGATGATTGGCCTTCCTTCGTCGATTTCTGTCAGATGGAAACGGCCGTTTAGCCCATATCCCCTTAATTTTCTTTTGGCAGTAAATAGTATATGGGTTAAACTAACCATCGCTTTATGGGAGAGTTGAATCATATTAGTGGGGTATATTACCCACTTTATATGATCTTTGTCACTAGTTAGTGAGCAATATTTTCCCTATAATCCTGAAACAATGTGTAAATGTATGCAAATTTCATGTCCCTAATCCGTCATTAAAGTTGGAGGTTCTGGAAAACTTTCGGGTTTAGTGAGTCAGGAGGTTCATAGTGAAGAGGAAAAACAGTTTATTAACCCTTCTTATATTGGTCATAATCAGTTTAGTCATTGTCGGCTGTGCTGGTCCTGTTGGCCCCCAAGGTGAACCCGGTGCCGGCGGGGCTCAAGGCCCGCCTGGACCTCCTGGCCGTGATGGTGTAGCTGGCGCACCCGGTCCTGCTGGTGCGGATGGCTTAAGTTTTGAGCCGCCTGTTTATGTGGGCAGCGCGGCTTGTGCTGAATGCCATGAAGAGCTTTATGATGTGTTTATTCAGAGTGGACATCCCTACAAGTTAAACAAAGTTGTTGATGGTCAGCCACCCGAATATCCTTTCACAGAAATAGCAGATCCGCCAGAAGGATATACCTGGGATGATATCAGCTATGTTATTGGTGGGTATAACTGGAAAGCACGCTTCATCGATCAGGATGGTTTTATCATCACTGGTGATGCTGATGCGACTACTCAATATAACCTCTGGAATGATGAATTAGAAATGGGCGATGAGTGGGTTGCTTATCATGCTGGTGAGGAAAAACCCTATGATTGTGGCAGTTGTCATACCACTGGCTACACGACCAGCGGCAACCAGGATGATTTGCCAGGCATGATCGGTACTTGGGCTGAAGACGGCGTTCAATGTGAAGAATGTCATGGTCCTGGCAGTTCACATGTGAACCATCCGATGTCGTTTGGCATGGATATTGATCGTCACCCTGCCGCCTGTAATGAATGTCATTCACAGGGTGAAGTTGAAATTGTCGAAGCCAGCGATGGGTTTGTCCAGCATCACGACCAATATGACGAACTGTTCCAAGGCAAACATGCTGTCATCGATTGTGTGATGTGTCACGACCCACATGCAGGTGTTGTGCAGTTGCGCGAAGCAAAGCTGCCAACCACACGTACAAATTGCGAAGATTGCCACTTTAAAGAAGTGCAAGTTCAGAACAACAGTATTCACGAAAAAATCAATGTCAAATGTATTGACTGTCACATGCCGCGCTTAACCCAGAATGCAGTCGGGGATCCTGAGCGCTTCACCGGCGATTTACGTACTCACATGATGGCGATTGATCCTGAGCAAATTGGTCAATTTAGTGAAGATGGCTCTGTGGCATTGTCACAACTATCGCTTGATTTTGCTTGCCGCAGTTGTCATTCTGAGGGCGGCGATGCCACAGTCAAGACGGACGAAGAGTTGATCCTGGGCGCTAAAGGGTACCACACACCACAGCTTGAACCGGTAGAAGAAGAAACGGCCGTTGATGAGGCTGCGAATTAAAATATCAAAGACTCCGGGTGGTTTCCTGACCGTACCCGTTGAGAAAACAAGAATGAAGGAGACCTACTTGAAAAGAGAAAAATGGGCACGATCATTTATTT
>JAGRDI010000241.1:0-15223 GCA_020432765.1 Anaerolineales bacterium
CCATTTGTATATCAGATTAATATGTTCACGCAGGGTACTCTTAAGCATGGCGCTTAACAACTTGCAATTGTGAATAACCTGTTCATTCACGTCAGTATTCTGAGTCCAGTTTTCAGTTTGGATCAAACGACCAATGGTCGCCAGTGGCATATGTGGTCCTTCGCTTAGATCACCCAGGCTAATCACGGGTGTTTTCAGACGAATATAACTTTGTGCATCGCGATAGAAATAATGTTTTTGATAGGTGTCACGATTAATGCCCAGACTTTGCGGAATAAAAATGTAGGTGGAGATACGGTAGTGGGTATCTTGATCCTCCACAAGTTCGTAATCAAGTTTAATTTCAATTTGGTACTTATCGTGTGGTTTAATCGCTTGTTGGATGATTTCTAGCATATACTATCTCAGTAGATCAAGATTTTCGTCACGATTTTACGCGAAACCATGTTTCTGATTCGTAAAATTCGCGTAATTCGTGGTAGATATCAAGTTCATTTAGTCTAGTATAAACGGCCGTTTCCAATTGACAAGCCGCAAAAATATGTATCGTCACTACTTTGACAACATAACCGCGTGCTTATCCCTGTGTTTAACACCGGAACCGGAACGTGGTCTCGTCGAAGCAGAAGGCTTATTCCTGACTGGACGTTTAATGCCAGACCAGCCAAAATTGGCTTATGCACCTCAATTCGGTTGCAACGATTATCGGTTAATCGTGTCCTAATCCCACGCGCACAATGATTCCAAATAAACGGCCGATCCATCACGCAGCCAACCATCTAACTGGGCCACTTCTTTGAGCTGCTGCCCACGGAATCGCGGCACAACCACATAGCGACAGTCTAGTTCCGGCAAGGCGGTCATGTCACCCCACAACTTTTCAAACTGTGTGACGGGAAAGATGTCTTCCTGGCCATGCCCCCAGCGTTTTTTGACTTCTTTGAGCGTGATGTAGGTAGGCATACGGGCAGCGAGGGTACGCACGGCCGTTACCACTTTCTCCTGATTTGCCAAATCACCGCGCACCAAACCAAACACCGCCAACAATTTGTCAATATCTACCCACGTCGTCGAGGAATTGTAATAGGTAAGCCTAAATTCGATCTCCTCACGCGGTAAAGCCATGCCTTCGATCAATTGCAGCTTGCCATTTACACGAGCCAAACCACCTCCGCGATCTTCGATGCGGCGCGTGATTACCTCGGTTGTCAACGCAGCGCCAGAAGTGAGATGTGCGCCCAAGATAGCCGGATCGACATTAGCGCCTAACGTATCGACATTATGCACCAATAATGTTTGCAGCGACGGCCGTTGCTGCAACAAACCATGCAAAACGCCATTACGCAGCAAATTAGGCACTTCATACCAATGTCCTACCGGATGCACACATTGGCGCGGTAAATTATCATTGTAATCACTGCCTTCGCCCATCTGCTGCGCCCAACCGATGAGTGCAGAATGCACGCTGTCTTGCATCTTCTGCGCCTGCTCATCGAGCAGCTGCTGCGGCATTTCTTCCCAGGCAAAACGCAAATCACGTGTCATCGGGATCATACGCAAGCCCACAATGCGCCCCGGTGATAACAGCAGCGGTCCTGGATAGGCATAATTGCCCTCATGCGCTAACCAGGCAGCAATTGGCTCATGAGTTAGGTAACTCGTTGTGATGATATGCGGCAGCATTGTGCCAGCCAACTGCCCCACACGACGGCTTTTGGCCAGGTGAATTTCGAGGAAGTTGCGATAACGGCCGTTCAACTTAGCAAACGGATTAAGCGCCTTAACAACGCCAGCTCCCTTTGTCCAGCGACTGCCTGCGCCGCCGGCTAATGTCACGACAGCCACAGCACCATTCGCCAATGCTTCCATACCAATTTGGTGATACTGCTGTGGCAATCCAGCCGCCACATCAACCCCATCGTTGAGGGTTACATCCTCAATCTGACTGTTAACCGGCAGCCGGTTTTGTGCCAAACCGATACGGCCGTTTTTCAAATCGCTCCGTATTTGCTCATGCTGCACGCGATCAAAACCAAAACGTGCCAGTAAGCTGCGCAAATCTTCTTCACCAGCCGCAGATGTGAGCGCACGCGGGAATAATCGATCAAACAACACCTGCACCATCTCTTGCAATGCCGGATCGCGGCGGCAGGCTTCACCAAAACAATCTAACTCAGCCCGCCGCACTGCTGACAAGGCCCGCAAATCCTGGCGCAGCAAGGTTGGCACAGTCTGTGTGTAGTAGCCGGGCGGCATTAAAGCGTCAACCCCGGTTGACAGGTTAGCGACAGTGCCATGTTCATTGATGGCAAAATCATAGACGACCGGTTCCATGGCAAAAGGCACGGCCGTTTCCAACTGCGCCTTAACCGCACTCATAATCACCTGTAACCGCTCTTGAGCTTCTGCTTTACACGCCGGATCAAAAATGAAACCCATGCCGCCCCCCGCCATACCGCCCAACATCCAAAAGCCCCAAAACTGGTCACTAAACTCCGCTTTTACACGCCCAATCAGCATATCGGTATATAAATTAGCGGCCCAGGGAATGATCGTCTGAATTGGTCCCTGGAAATTGCGTTGTGTCGCTGCGCCAATGGCCCGAATATCACCCTCACGCAGCAGTTCGATCAGTTCATCCAAAATACGCATACCTTGTAAACGGCCGTTCCACTCTGCCTCAGAACGCAGCAAATATTTCTCCGTCACCATCTCTAGAATTGGTCCCACATCCTGCGCCATGCCGCCATGTACCAATACCAGGCTGTCTTGCAGTTGTTGGCGGGTTTCCGGCGAGACATCTTCACGCGTAAAAATGCGGTGACTGGGCAGCAAGCGGCCGCGGCTGATGCCAAATTCGGGATCATCTGGTCCGGCTAACTTTCCTTGGATCAGTTTCATGCCTGGCCAGGCACCACCTGAATCCTGCCAACCCCCGCCCGATCCACCTAACCATTCCCCCAAAATGGCGCGCGCAGCCACCAACCGGCGGTCGTCTTCAGCCAGCGGCCCGGTCAATGCACCTGCCTGCCCCGTTGCACGCATACAAACGGCAATTAAAGACGCCAGTAAATTGGTCGACACGGCCAGACGTGAACCTTTAGGGATATTGTTGACACGGCTGACAATTTCGATGCCGTGGCCCGGACCAACCAACTGCGCCAACAAATCGGCTAGTGGCTGCCCGGCACCTTCCATGCCCGGCGGCACAATGCCGGCAGCAATTACGGCCGCTTTAAGTAAACCCAAATAATCACGCGCAAAGTCGAATATCTCCGCCAATGAGGTGATATCAGCGCTGGCTTTCAAATCGACGCTGGTCAGGCGCAGCAAAGGCTCGTCAATTACGCGAAAATAGGTTTCAATAGGTGAACGAGGCGGTTGGGAACGGCCGTCTCTGCGTACACTCAAATCAATTGACGTATTAATCACCCGTGCCCCTTCCGGAAAGTCCATGCCCAAAAAGAAGATGTCACTCCAGCCGCTGTGGGTAAGATCCATGCGTACCGGCGTCGCTTCACGCAAAATGGGGAACATGCCACCACTTTTCTGGCGCAGCTGCGGCCGTACCCGCAGTGGATGATCCGCCGGATGCCCAATACGAAACATCCATTGATTGCCGCGCACCGAACGCACACTGCGGCGCACCTGGTCAGCTAAAGTTTGGAATCCCAGGCTGTGGTAAGCACCGGCCAGCGCACTGGAAATACTGTCGTTAGGACCATCTGCCTTTTGGCGTGCCAAAAAAACATCAATCGCTTCCTCGAAGCGGCGTTTGAGCAAATGCAAGTAGCCATCGTAGGGAATGCAGCCGCTGAGTGCCATGCCTTCTTTTTCAGGCAAATGAAAACGATGGATGGCATAGAGAAAAAACAAGGCACGTACACGCGCATACAAATTGTCGTTTTGACGCCGAAACGCATCTAAAGCGGCACATTCTTCCAACAACTGCACCAGGGTTGCTTGACGACAAAAAGCATCCAGTGCGCGATTACGTATTTCCGGGTCGGTGGCGGTGATAATGGCAACGAGTTGGCTCATGTATCGGCTCCCATTTCGCGTGTGGCTAACAATTCCAGCAAACGGGATAAAACAAAATCACGATCTTGACCGCTCAGCGCCAATGCCATTTGCGCGGTCAACAAGCCATATTTCACACCCACATCATAGCGACGATCAGGCATTTCCAAGGCAAGATATTGTTCGCGCTGGGCCAATTCGTTGAGCGCTGCGCCCATCCAGACACCGCCGCGCTCACCAACGGCCGTTACCTTTTCCTCCAAAATATCAAAAATAGCCGGTGTCAACACATGCATACCAAAAAAACAGAGGTAATGTCCGGCACGTAACCCGGGAATGATGAGCTGTTGTTCGGCTTTGGTGGGGGTAGGCTTTTCGACTACTTGTTCAACACGGTAGAGTCCTTGACGTTCGGGCAAACGCCTGCCACCAATGGCCCCAAAGTACGGTAGTAGATTTTCACGCGTTGCTTGCACGGCCGATATGGCACACGCTTCAGCCTCTGCGATTTTTACCAACTGATGGGCACAACCAGAACCATCACGGCTCACATAAAGATGATCGCCAACTAAATGTAGGAAGGGTTCGTTGTCGATAAACGGCCGTGCGCAATAAACCGCATGGCCATAGCCTAACTGCTTACGCTGATGTACAAAATGTAACCGTCCGGCATGTTCACCCGCCACCTTGATATAAGCTGCATCATCCCCCGGCTGCACAACAAAACAAATCTCAGTGACCCCCGCACGCAGCACTTCTTCAATGAGGATGCCAAGCACTGACTTTTCCACACCATCACGATCGATTAAGGTTTGCAGTGGCAAGGTGCGCTGTCCTTTGCCTGCTGCTGTGATAACGGCTTTGTTAATCTCCATCTAACTCTCCAAACTCTTTTTTGCCACAGATTTTCACAGATTCGCACAGATTTTATTGAGTCCAAGAAAGGCGTGGCGTTTTTGTTTTGCGGGTATTCTATGGGCGGAAGTTGTGGCGGTCAATGGCAGCTACAACGAGTTTGGGAAAGAAATACAAGCATTCTGTATGTCAATCATCAAATTGAACAACATGATTGCCTAAAGGTTCCCGGTCGTTGATAATAGGCAGTATGCAACAAAATTCAGACATTCACGAAGCAGCGCAGCATATTATTGCAGGCGACCAACGCCTTTCCTGCTCCATGATATGGGAAATTCAACGTCAATATTTTTTGCGCAGCGGTATGCGGGCATGGCAAGATGATGTCGTGCCGCATTACATCAGCAGTAATCCGGTCATGGCACGGGCTTATAGTCAGGTTGTTTTAGGCTATTTGCGGGATTGTTTTGCGGCAGCCACGGACGCAGATTTTCAATGCGATAGAAGCCAACCATTTTATATTGTGGAGTTGGGGGCTGGATCGGGCCGCCTGGCTCACCATTTTCTGCACCAATTTCATACGCTTTTGGCTCGCTCACCTTTTGCCGATTTGTCGTTCAAATATGTGCTGACAGATTTTGTGCCGCAGATTTTGGATTTTTGGCAAAAGCATGCACGTTTCAAACCATGGGTGGAAGCCGGGCTGTTGGATTTTGCGTTGTTTGATGTGATGGCGCAACGGCCGTTGACCCTCACCACCACCAACCAAACCCTTACACCCGACCAACTCACAAATCCGCTGATCCTCATCGCCAACTATTTCTTCGACAGCATTCCACAAGACAGTTTCGTGCTTGAGGATAGCCAGGTACACGCAAATCTACTCTCCATCTACAGCACCCAGCCCGAACCTGACCTCGCTGATCCGACGATCTGGGATCGCCTTGAACTCGCCTATGAAGCCTTCCCGCTCGAAACGCCCTATGCAAACGAGCCGATTTACAACCAGATTTTAGACAGTTATGCCGCTCAATTTCCCGATACAACATTGTCTTTTCCGAATGTAGGTTTGGATTGTTTGCGCTTTTGGCAAGGTTACGGCAGCGGCAATCTTTTACTCCTGACCAGTGATCGCGGGCACACAATGCCTGAAGCATTACTTGATCAGGATGACCCGCTACCTAACTTACACGGTAGTTTTTCACTAATGGTCAACTATCATGCCATCGGTGAATATGTCGAAATCAACAACGGATTAGCCTTGTACCCGCCGCATTACCAGGATAATCTGCAAGTTGCAGCTTATTTACTTGGCCAGATTCCACAAGCTGGATTGGAAACGGGGTTTGGTTTTGAAACGGCCGTTATCCAAAATGGCCCCGATGATTTCTTCGCTATCAAAACAGCACTCGAACCACACTTGCCAACCATGACATTGCCCCAAATCCTGAGTTATCTGCGCCTCAGCGCCTGGGATGCTGCTATTTTCTGTGAGTGCTACCCCACTTTATTGGCGCAGTTAAAACAGGCGTCACCAGCCTGGTATCCTGATGTGCAAGCTGTATTGAACCGCATCTGGCAGCAATATTTGCCGCTGCAAGCAGAGGATGATTTAGCCGCTAAAATACAGGTTTTGTTAACGGAGATGGACTTAGCAGATGACTACAACGAATACTTCGACAGACTCAGCACGGTTTTGGGATCCAGCGAATTCGTTTCTTTCCCAATTCGTTGTAGCCTCCCCTGAAAACGAGATTGATATATTATGAACATACGACATGATTGGGAAGACCCGCAGGTTGTCGGGATCAACAAACGACCCGGACGCGCACAATTTGTGCCTTTTGCTGATGCGGCCACGGCCATTACCCATAATCCGGTCAATTCGCCCTACGTCACCAACCTAAACGGCCGTTGGCAGTTCAGCTATTTTGCAAATCCAGACCTTGTTCTAAACGACTTCCATGCTGATGAACTCACTGACATAACTTGGGATGAGATTACCGTACCCGGCAACTGGACGCTGCAAGGTTACGACAAACCGATCTACACGAATGTGCAAATGCCCATTCCACTCGATCCACCACATGTGCCGCAAGATGATAATCCAACCGGCATCTACCGGCGCAGCTTCACCGTGCCCGAGAATTGGCACGGCCGTCAAATTTTCATCTGTTTTGAAGGGGTAGAATCCGCATTTTATTTGATGGTCAACGGCCGTTTCATGGGTTACAGTCAAGGATCGCGGCTGCCAGCCGAGTTTGACCTCACAGATTTTGTACTGCCCGGCGAAAATCAACTGACAGTCATGGTCATTCGTTGGTCAGATGGCAGTTATTTGGAGGACCAAGACCATTGGTGGATGGCCGGTATCTATCGCGACGTTTACCTGTACGCAGCACCACGCGTCCACATCCGTGACTTTTTTGCGCGTCCCGAGTTGGATGATGCATTGCAAGACGGTAACCTACAGGTGCATGTTGATGTTGAAGCCTTCGAGAAACAAAGTCTACATGGGTATCAAGTGAGTATGCAGGTGATGGATGGCAACGGCCGTGGGCTTTTTCCCTCCCCCATTTCCAAATCAATCACCATCGCGGACAATCACCCTACCACCGCAAATTTACGCGCCACAATCAAAAATCCCGCCAAATGGTCAGCTGAAACGCCCAATTTGTATACCTTACTGCTCTCATTGCTTGATCCACACGATAATATCCTGGAAGTTGTTAGCTGCCGTATAGGTTTTAGGCGTGTGGAAATTGCGGGATGTGAGTTGTTAATCAACGGCCGTCCCGTTCTGATCAAAGGTGTCAACCGTCACGAACATGATGACCGTCATGGTAAAACCATCAGCGAAACTTCTATGATCGCCGACATCAAGTTGATGAAACAGTTCAACATCAACGCCGTACGCAACAGCCACTATCCAAACCATCCACGCTGGTATGAACTGTGTGATGAATATGGCCTGTATGTGATTGATGAAGCCAATATTGAAGCCCACGCTGCCAACAATATCTTGTGTCATGAGCCATCCTGGACACATGCCTTTGTCGAACGCGGCCAACGCATGGTGCAGCGCAGCAAAAATCATGCCTGTATCATCCTCTGGTCATTAGGCAACGAAAGTGGTTACGGTCCCAACCATGACGCGCTTGCCGGCTGGATTCGCGGCCTTGATCCGACACGGCCGTTGCATTACGAAGGTGCGATCAGCCGATCAGTTGGACAGGATTGGTGGAATGGCAAACGTGTCACCGATATCGTTTGCCCGATGTATCCGCGTGTGGCAGAAATTGTTGACTATGCGCAAAATCTGGCGGCGGATCGGCCGTTGATCATGTGTGAATATGCACATTCGATGGGCAACAGTACCGGCAATCTACGCGAATATTGGGATGCTATTCGCAACAATCATGGATTGCAAGGCGGCTTCATTTGGGATTGGGTTGATCAAGGTTTGATCAAAACCAGTCCTGATGGTCGTGCGTATTGGGCTTATGGCGGTGATTTCGGTGATGAGATCAACGACTATAATTTCTGCATCAATGGATTGATCTGGCCGGATCGCAAACCACACCCGGCGCTGTACGAATACAAAAAAGTGCTGCAGCCCGTGCGTGTGGAGGCGGCCGATTTGGCACATGGCAAGATCAGCATCCACAATGAATTTGATTTTGTAAGTATGCTGGGCATAAACGGCCGTTACACCCTCGAACTGAACGGCCAAACCATCCAATCCGGGGATTTGCCCACGTTAGACATTCCGCCCGGAGGCAGCCTACCCGTCACACTGCCCATCACCAAACCAGAAATGTCATCTGGTGCAGAATGTTATCTAACTATTCGCTTCACCCTAAGAAAGGCAACTGCTTGGGCAAATGCCGGACACGAAATCGGCTGGGAACAATTCTTAATGCCTTTTTCAGCGCCTGCAAAACAAAAGATACTCCCAGGCCAAACTTCAGCCTTATCATTGACACAAACAGAAACGGCCGTCGCCATCAATGGAACTGATTTTTATCTTTCAATCAACAAAAACAGCGGGCTAATCACTGAATGGGTTTATAGGCAAACGGCCGTTCTGCAAAATGGCCCAACTTTTAATATCTGGCGTGCACCGATTGATAATGACGGCTTCAAATTAGATGCGCAGCGGCCGTTGATGCCCTTAGCCGCATGGTTAGATGCGGGTTTCGACCGCTATCAAACAAAAGTAAACACGCTAAGCGTCAAACAAACCGATAGCGGACAAATTATTGCTCAAATCAAAGCCACAGCGGGCATACCCAACCAACTTCCGGGCATAACATTTGACCAAACCTACATGATTTATGGCGACGGCCGTGTCAAAGTAGAATTTGATGCCCAAGTGCGTCCAAACCTGCCAATCCTGCCACGCTTTGGTGTTGGCTTGACGTTACCAGCCGGTTTCGAGCAGTATGAATGGTACGGCCGTGGCCCACATGAAAACTATATTGACCGCAATTTTGGAGCAGCCGTTGGACGTTATCACGGCACAGTTGACGATCAATACATCCCTTACATCATGCCTCAGGAAAACGGTAACAAAACCGATGTGCGTTGGTTAACCTTGACAAACAGGAATGGAGTCGGTTTACAAGTCACCGGCTTGCCACTCTTGGAAGCAACCGTCAGCCACTTTACAACGGCCGACCTATTCCAAGCACACCACACCCATAAACTGACCCGCCGCGACGAGACATTTTTATACCTCGACAAACAACAAATGGGACTCGGCGGCGCAAGCTGCGGGCCACCTACCCTGCCGGACTATGTGCTGGCCGCTTCGTCTTATCAATTTGGGTTTGAGTTACGGCCGTTTATCAATCAATGAGGTAGGGACTAGGCGCTTGCAAAAACCAACAGCTTTCCACGACGCTTACATATTTGACCTGGATGGCACAGTCTACCTGGGCGATCGCCTACTGCCAACCGCTGGTGAAACCATTACACGCCTTCGCGCAATAGGCAAACGCACTGTCTTCCTTTCCAACAACCCGACCCGCACCCGTGCAGAATACGCCGCAAAGCTCACGCGCTTAGGTTTATCCACACCAGCAAGTGATGTCATCAACTCATCTTTTGTGATGGTTGATTTTCTCCAAAAACGCATCCCTGCCGCCAAATTGTTTGTCGTGGGGGAACAATCGTTATGTGATGAATTGAGTCACGGGGGATTTACATTAACTAATGAGGCAATGGCCGTAGATGCCGTCATCGCCAGTTTTGACCGTACCTTTAACTATCAAAAACTGCAAATCGCCTTCGATGCCATCAACAACGGCGCACGCTTTTTTGCCACCAATGCGGATCGGTATTGTCCCGTTCCCGGTGGGGGTCAACCAGACGCAGCTGCCATGGTCGCCGCTATCGAGGCTTGTACCAACACGATCATTGAAGCCATCGTCGGCAAACCATCACACTTTATGGTGGAAGCAATCCTCAATTTACTAGATTTACCGCCTGAAAAATGCATTATGATTGGCGACCGCCTCGAAACCGATGTCTTGATGGGCCTCAATGCAGGCATGGCGGGTACATTGACACTCACCGGGGCAACAAACGCGGAAATGTTAGCCCAATCTGACATTGTGCCGATGTATGTCATTCAACAATTAAGTGATTTGATACCCATCTAATTTTTCAACACATTCCAGAAAGATAAGGATAAAATGTCAAAAAAATTCATTTTGAAACTGATTTCACCCAGCTTATTCAACCCCCTACCAACAATTTCTATTACCGCGTTAGCGAAATAATTCCTTTTTCCAGAGCAACTGTAACGGCCGCTGTGCGGTCATTGACACCTAATTTGTCAAAAATATGGATCAAGTGGGTTTTGACGGTGGCGGTGCTGATGTGGAGTTGTTTGCCAATTTCACGATTACCATTACCACGTGCCACAAGCTGCAAGACATCAATCTCACGCGGACTGAGATTTTCTTCGGCAGGCGCACGCATACGTGTCATCAGGCGCGAAGCTACAGCCGGGGTCAGCACAGATTCGCCCTTGGCTGTAGCACGAATAGCACGAAACAACTCTTCACGCGGCGTGTCTTTCAGCAAATAGCCGGTTGCGCCCGCTTCGACGGCACGCACGATATCGGCATCGCTGTCATAAGTGGTCAGGACAAGGATGTGAGCCGACGGCCGTTTCTCCTTTATCGCCTCAATTGCCCCTACGCCATCCAAACCAGGCATACGCAAATCCATCAGCGTCACGTCCGGTTGTAGGGATTCGTGGAGCTGTACGGCCGTTGTGCCGTCTGCTGCCAATCCAACAACCTCAAAATCTGCTTGTCCAGCCAACAAACCCGCCAAACCTTCACGCACGACGGGATGATCATCTACAAGTAAAATGTGAATCGTTGTCATAATTTTTTGGGAGTAAGGAGAAGAGAGTAAGAAGCAAGGCTCCTTACTGCCTACTCCATACTCCTTTCCTCCCCTATCGGAATTGAAACAACCAGTGTCGTTCCTTCATCGGGTTCACTTTCAATTAGCAGCTCGCCACCACACTGCTGCACACGTTCACGCATGCCTTTTAAGCCAAAGCCACCGGATGGTGCCGTGGGAGTTGCGTTGTTGATGCCAATACCATCATCTTGGACATCTAAAATGAGTATATCGCCCATGTAAGAAAGGGTGATGGTTACAGCATGTGCCTGAGCATGTTTGCGGATGTTGTTGAGGGCTTCTTGGGTGGCCCGCAGGAGGGTGATTTCAATGTCTGGATGTAAAGAAACGGCCGTTCCAGTCGTTGTTAGCGTGCAAGCCACACCACTTTCTTCAGACCAGCGTGCTGCGGCGCGTGCCAGGGCTTCCGGCAGTGATTGCTGTTCAAGCAAATCGGGACGCAAATCAGCAACAACCCGCCGCGCTTGTTCCAGACTGATGCGGGCTGTTTTGCGGGCTTGATTCAGATGTTTTTGTACAGTCGCTTCATCTTGTGGCAGCGCCTGTTCAGCCGCTTCCAAATGCATCACAATACTTGTAAACCCTTGTGCCAATGTGTCATGAATCTCACGTGCCAGCCGCTGCCGTTCGGCCAACATCCCTTCACGCCGTTCAGAGGCAGCCAATTCTGCCTGGGTCTGTTCTAATTGTGTGATTAACTCCCGTCTCTGCGTACTCTGCACGATAATCGCTGAAATCCAAATACTAAAGGCAATACCTGCTATACCAATGAATATATAAAGCCACAAAATCGGGCTCGTTAAGGATAAAGGTTGCTCACTATCTGCTATTTGCGAATAGATGAGCCCAATTGTCAAAATGATGGCAGCGATAATCGCATAACGCAGCTGCAAATGGCGGAACGTTTGACTATACAATCCAGCCAAAGAGAGATAGTAAACTGGCGAGTAAGAAACTAACATTACCCACAGCAGAATATCGCCCAAAATGATGATAAGGCGATAAACGGGCTTTTCGCCCCAGTCTGGGGCAAAATAATGGGCGGCTTTCATGCCAAGCATGTGCCAAACGAGCAAAACGGCCGTTAACACCAGGGGCTGCCATATTTCATCGGGACGGCCGTTGCTCTCCATGAGCAAAAGCAAAGCAGGAATGATCACAGACGCATAAAAAATGACTGTCCATAACCAATCCCACCTGACCCAAATATCGTTACGCTGTCTTGTATCCATAGCAGTTAAATTTACACAGAGTTTTGAGGAGAAGACACGGAGGGTTTGGGAGGTTTTCTCTTTTTCCTCCTTGATTCTCCGTGCCTATTCCGTGGTTCTCCATGTCCCGTTGTTTTAGTTTAGCAGTTTCTACTCCCAACGGAAAGTGTAGCGTGAGATGATCAGGCCAAAGATAAGAACAATCATTATCACAGCAATCGAGGTTAAATTCCAGGTGCCCGTAAACCATAAATCTTCAAGCAAGATAACAACATGCGTTAAAGGCAACATTTCGGCTATCTGCCGCAAATTTTCCGGCATCATATAACGAGGCATCGCCGCTCCCGAGAGAAACAACATCGGGTAAAACAATGCCATGCCCACCGCCTGTGCCGTGCGTGGTGTTGGCAGCACACCTGCCAAGACAAAACCGAGTGCAAAAAAGCTAAAAGCACCTAATAAAATTGCCGGAACGATCAGTACATTGCCCTGCGGCAAACGCAAATCATAAAAAAGTGTACCGACAATCAATAGGAGCGCAATGCCAACGGCCGTCATCACAACTTGCACAGCCACCTGCGACCATAAAACCGACCCAGATTTGAGGGGCGTGGCGCGGTAACGGCGCAAAACGCCCTGCTCACGATAATTCGACAGCGTGACGGGGATGCTTACCATACCAATCGTGCCGATAATCATGCCAATGTAACCAGGTACCGAGAGGTCAACCTGACCAAATCCATTGAAGAGCGAATCGCTTGCATTGCCAAAAACAGTGCCAAATAACACCATCAACATGACCGGGAAGGCGAGGGTAAAAAACAAGCCGACCGGTTCGCGGGTTTGTAATTTTAATTCTATCCAAGTAAGCTTAAGAAAAGATTTCATCGTTTTATCCTTTTGACTTGACTCTGAAAAGTAGATTTGTCAACTTTTCTCTCTGGAAGGAGATGTGTTTTCAACTAACAAAAGTTGACAAATCTCTCTACTACGGTTAATAACCAGTTATATTATGCACGGATAGCCCGGCCGGTTAATGCTAAGAAAACGTCTTCTAGATTGGCTTGTTCGACGCTCAGGTCACTGGGAGCAATGTTGTATTTGGAGAGCGCGGTAGCGATGTTGGCGAGAAGTGGGCCATTGCCTTGAATGTTAACTTGCCGATTTTGTTGCGATACGGCCGTTACACCTTCAACATCCTGCAGCACATTGGCATCAAATCCGTTTTGTAATGAGAAATGCACCCGGGTCTCAGCACCCAAATCAGCAACCAATGCTTGCGGTGTATCCAGGGCAATGAGACGGCCGTTGTCGATAATCGCAACCCGATCTGCCAACGCTTGGACCTCATCCATAAAATGGGTGATCAGCACCACCGTTTTGTTTTGGTCACGAATAGCACGCACCAAATCCCAGGTAGCACGACGCGCCTGCGGGTCCAATCCTGTCGTCAGTTCGTCCAAAAACACAATCTCGGGATCATTCAACAAAGCCAGCGCAATAAATAGCCGCTGCTGTTGACCGCCCGACAATTTACCAAAGGGGGTGTTGCGCTTATCAGCCAACCCCCATTCTTCGATTAATGGCTGCCAGGGAACAGTCCGGTCGTAAAAAGAGGCATACAAATCAAGCGCTTCCCATACTTTCAATCGTTCTGGAATAGCTGCTTGCTGCAATTGGATACCAATACGATTGCTCAGTTCACGCGGCTGCTTTTGTGGTTCAATCCCTAACACCTGCACACTGCCGCCATCCGGTTTGCGTAAACCAATGATGGATTCAATGGTTGTTGTTTTGCCGGCCCCATTAGGGCCGACAATCCCAAAAATCTCGCCTTGCCGCACATTGAACGACACGTCTTCCACTGCGACCGTTTCGCCATACACTTTGCGTAAATGGTTTACTTCAATAATATGTTCCATTATTCAACATCCTTTTCTTTGCCACGTTGACCAAAAATGAAGGCTAGTCCCATCAAAATGAAAATAACGGCACTTAGCCAGACCCAACTCAAGTTGAAAATGAGAATGATGGCAACCAAAATTGGACCAAAAACCCAAATTGCGCCCAAGTCGAGGATACGACCATGCTGCCAATAATGTTCCCAACCAAAAATCAAAGCCCAGAAAGCGGGTAAAAGAAATGCAAAAACAGTCCAGGGACTAGACCCATTTATCGTGATATCCATTGAACTGAGTATCATTGCGATACCCATAAAAATAATTGTGACGCCCATAAAAGATTGATTACGTGTTTGTGGTGACATTGAATTACTCCTTACAACTACTTGTCTGAATAAGATAGGTATAGCATAACAGTCAACCTTACGTCTGTAACCAATCGGGTGGTGGAATTAGATTTATCTGCTGGTGGATTATGTGATCAGAGGAATGGTTACGGCCGTATCAACCAATCGGTTGAGTGCAAACAAAAACAAGATACAATTTGCACTTTTATTGAACAGTATCAGGTGCGGGGCAAACGGAGCTGATCGACCGACGCCGTTCTGCCCATGCCTGGTACTTCATAATGCAGGAAGCGTCCACAGAGCAGTCAAGGATAAAAAGACGTTTTCACAAAAGCAACATTCGATCCAAATCACTAACTGGAGTCTGGCGAATTCTAGACATGTCAGGTTTCTACCACGCGTGGCATGTGAGCAAATTGCTTATAAAACCTGACAAGTCTCCTCT
>JAGRDI010000241.1:15262-22671 GCA_020432765.1 Anaerolineales bacterium
GTAACTGTCCATAAATAAGTTCGTAGTGGCGGCTTTAGCCGTCCAGACCGCTAAAGCGGTTACTACAAGCCAAAACGGGAAGTTATTTTTAGATGATTACTAAGTCAATTTCGAATGTTGCCTCAGGAATAACATATGACCATCAACACACCCGATTGGGTAAAACATGCCGTTTTTTATCAAATCTTTCCCGACCGTTTTGCACGCAGTTCACGTATGACCCATCCACGCGGAATCCGCTTAAAGCCATGGGGCAGTCCACCAGCCGAACAAGGGTATCAGGGTGGCGATTTGTTGGGTATTGTCGACAAACTCGATTATTTGCAGAATTTGGGTGTGACCGCCCTTTACCTCAATCCGATTTTCACTTCGGCATCCAACCATCGTTACCATACGTTTGATTATTACAGCGTGGACCCGCTTCTAGGTGGCAATGCTGCCTTGCGCGAACTGCTCGAAGCAGCGCATGCACGTGGTATGTATGTTGTATTAGATGGCGTTTTTAACCATACAGGACGCGGTTTTTGGCAGTTTAACCATATTTTGGAGAATGGCGGCAATTCACCCTACATTGATTGGTTTTTGGTACAAGATTGGCCTCTACGGCCGTATATCCACGACGATCAAAATCCGCCTAACTATGTCGCCTGGGCCAACAACGCCATGCTGCCCAAACTCAATACCGACAATCCCGGCGTGCGTGACATGATCATGGATGTGGCGCGTTATTGGATCGACTTCGGCATCGACGGCTGGCGGCTGGATGTGCCTAACGAAATCGACGACGATGCGTTCTGGCAAGAATTTCGCGAAGTCGTCAAAACTGCTAATCCAGAGGCATACATCGTTGGTGAAATCTGGGATGAAGCGGGACGTTGGCTGCAAGGCGACCAATTTGACGCGGTGATGAATTATCGCTTTACTGTGCCGGTGATAAATTATTGTGCGGCACAAACTGTACGCTTAGATTATGAAAAACCGCATTACGATTTACAGCCGTTTACAAGCAGCGATTTCGCCCAAGCCATCGACCATATGCACAGCCTTTATACCTGGCAAATCAACGAGGTGCAGTTGAACTTGCTGGACAGCCATGACACTGCACGCGCCCTATGGATCATGGGCGCGGACAAAAGTGCCTTGCGCCTGGCCGTTTTACTGCAAATGACACTACCCGGTGCACCTTGCATCTATTACGGTGATGAGATCGGCATGTCTTCTGCTGATGACCCTGATTGTCGTGCGGCATTCCCTTGGGAAACCGAAGACACCTGGGATCAAGAATTGCTGGCCTTCTACCAACGTGCCACTGCTTTGCGGCATGCGTACCCTGTTTTACGCACGGGCAGCTTCGAGACATGGTATGCTGATGAATATGTATATGTATTTAGGCGGAAGCTAGCTGATGAGGAGATGATCGTTGTGTTCAACACGGCCGTTACGCCACAAACCGTTACAGTTACATTACCCGAAGATGGGGCAAAAAAATATCGGGCTGTTTGGCCGGATGGGGAGGATGGAGTGG
The DNA here is from genome assembly GCA_020432765.1 of Anaerolineales bacterium. Taxonomy (GTDB): domain Bacteria; phylum Chloroflexota; class Anaerolineae; order Promineifilales; family Promineifilaceae; genus JAACFF01. The sequence continues at coordinate 16,788 of JAGRDI010000241.1, forward strand.
AAACGGCCGTAAGTGGGTACCTGACTTGTATCGTACCAAAGCGTGGTGTGGTCTTGTTGCATAACACGTAGAAAGGCATTGTTGCTAGTTTGGTTAATAGACTTAAGCTGCCCTATGCAGCGATTGGCCTAACCGGTACCAAATGTGGCACAGTCAGGAGTACCCGCCAATAGATTAGTTTAAGGATAAAAAATGAAACAATCAGTTCAAGGCATACACCACATTACTGCTATCGCCAGTGATCCGCAGGCAAATGTCGATTTTTACCATCATTTACTCGGCCAGCGTCTTGTTAAAACGACGATCAATTTCGATGATCCGGGGACATACCATTTCTATTTTGGGGATGCGCTTGGGACACCCGGCACTATCTTGACCTTCTTTCCATGGCGGCATATGCGGCGCGGTCAACGCGGAAATGGCGAAATCGCAGCCACCGCGTATGCCATTCGGCCAGGATCAATGCCGTTCTGGCAAGCGCGGCTCGCTCAACATGGTGTCACTGTGGGAGCAATACAAACTCGTTTCGGACATTCAGTGCTGCCCTTTGAAGATCCCGATGGCATGATTTTAGAATTGGTCACAACCGCTGAACCCGCAACAGTGCAGGTTTGGCAAGAAGGTCCAATCCCGGCCGAACATGCACTGCTTGGCTTTTATGCAGCCACCGCATGGGTAACAGAAGTAGGCCCAACGGCCGAATTGTTAACGACCCATTTAGGCTATGAGTTTGTCGCCCAAGAAGGTAATCGTTACCGATACAAAGGCGCTTCTAATGATGTCGGCCTTTATGTTGATTTGGTCGAACGGCCGTCTACACTCCGTGGTCAAATGGGAGCGGGCACAGTTCATCACATCGCATTCCGTACGGTTGATGATGCCGAACAAAAAGAATACCTTACTGATTTACGCCGTGCAGGTTATCACGTTTCCCCCGTTATGGATCGACAATATTTCCACTCGATCTATTTCCGTGCACCGAGCGGGGTCTTGTTTGAAATTGCCACCGATGCACCCGGCTTCTTATACGATGAGCCAATAGCGGAATTAGGTACAAATCTTAAATTGCCAGACTGGTTTGAACCACGCCGCGAGCAAATTGAAGCTGCCTTGCCTCCGTTAAACCGTAAGCCAGTTGTTACGGCAAAGGCAGCAGCCAGCCATGCTTGACCAAATCACAGGACCACATCAAGGACAGGCGATAGCCCGCGCAGGTAAACCGCTTGCAGAAGCACGCGCGGTGTTGATTTTAATGCATGGTCGCGGTGCAACGGCCGTTTCCATTCTGGACTTAGCCACCTACCTGCCCCATCCTGATATGGCTTACCTCGCACCGCAGGCAGCCAATAACAGTTGGTACCCTTTCAGTTTTTTAGCGCCGTTGACACAAAATGAACCAGGGCGCAGTTCTGGCTTGCAAGCAATCAGAGACTGCGTGACACAGGCAGAACAGGGTGGCATTCCAACTGAACGGATTATTTTGGGTGGGTTTTCCCAAGGAGCTTGTTTAGCAGCAGAGTTTGTAGCACATGAGAAACGGCCGTTTGGCGGCCTATTCATTTTTAGTGGTGGTTTGATGGGGCCACAAGGCAGCTCGTACAAATTATCATTTGATTTGCAGGGCATGTCTATTTTTATTGGCTGTAGTGATATTGATTTCCATATCCCCTTGTCGCGTGTAGAAGAAACCGCAACTGCCTTCAAACAAGCCAACGCCAATGTTACCAAACGAATTTACCCTAATATGGGGCACACCATCAATCAAGATGAAATTGATCAAGCGCAACAACTTGTCGCCAATGGAGTGAAATAAACTCAGCCACTATCAAAGGCATCACTTTTTGCGCTGCAGAACCAACACGGCCATATCGTCCGAAGGCTCAGCTCCGGCAGAAAAATCACTAACGGCCGTTTCTAACGCATTCACCAAAGAAACGGCCTTCTCTTGTTTATGCGCAACCAAGATATCCTGCAGACGCTGTAATCCAAAAAAAGCACCTTCTGCATTGCGTGCTTCAGTGATGCCATCTGTAAAAGTAAAAAGCGTATCTCCAGGCCCCAGTGAAACCTCTCCCACTGAAAAAACTGCATCCGGGCGTAAGCCCAACGCTGGGCCAGTCGGCATCAATTTGGAGCGAATGCCATAAACATCCAGGATTACCGGCGGCACATGACCGCAATTGACATACATAATCTGGCCTGTCAATGGGTCTAAAATGCCAAAGACCAGCGTCGTGAATACATGTGTATCCCCATGATTACTGCCGATGTAAGCATTTATCAACCGAATGGCATCCAAAAGCGCATCGGTATCGGCGACATGAAACGGCCGTTTACCCGCTAATAAAGCACGCACCCGATCTTCGGCTGGGGTATGGCGAGTGCTGAGATAATAATGTTGCTGGATCGAAGAACGCAGCAAACTGCGTACCAATGCCATAAACATCGCCGCACCAATCCCTTTGTCACATACATCTCCAATCACAAAACCCAATTTGCCAAATGGCATGGGAAAAACATCATAAAAATCACCAGCGACTTCATGGGCGGGCTGAAATCGCGCCACCAATTCCCAGCCAGGTGGTTGAGGCAAATAGGCAGGAAAGAAGCTGGCCTGAATTTTACGACCAATTTCCAATTCTTGTTTGAAGCGCAGCAATGCTGCTTCACGTTCGCGTAAATTGCGATTGTGCAAGGTAATAGCTGCCAATGATGCCATCGCTTCGGCCACAAGCTGATGATAGGCATCAAATGGAACGATCTCGCCGGTTGCGCTGTCTTGCGCATTGATCAACTGTAAAACCCCAATGACATCTTGATTTGTAAGAGGAACGGTCAAACAAGAAACTGAATGATAGTTATTTTGGGTATCAAAACGTTTTGTACCTGAAAAATCGAAGCCACTATCGTTATAAATGTCACCGATGTTGATGGCAATCCCTTCCAGGGCCACATAGGTGACCACATTGGAGTGATTGGGGGCATCCTGTGTATCAAATAAGGGGATGTCGCTATGCGGGACTTTTGGGCCGGTTGTACCACCATAAGAAAGACCTAATGATTGTGTATGCACAAAAGCGTAACGCAAATAATTATCTTCAGTGCGCAAGAAAAGCCGTCCCACGTCAGCGTTACAGATCGCCATAGCTTGCAGAACGATACGTTCAAGTAAGCGTTCATAGTTCTGTTCAGTGGATAATGCAATGCCTAATGGCAAAATTTGCAAACGCAAATCGTCGGCTAATTTTTCGAGTTCATTAAAAGCAAACAAGGTGGATACAGCTTGTTCCTGTAGGCGTTTAGAACGAACATGCGCTTGCACGCGTGCTTTGATTAAAATCGGTTCAGTCGGCAGCAGTAGATAATCTGTGGCTCCGCTTTGCAAACAACGCAGCAAATTAGGTATTTGTTTTTGCGTACCAGCAACAATAACTGGTGTGACCACGTTTTCTTGCATTTGCGCCAAACATTCACGTGCGGCTGCGTCGTTTTCGATCAAACTAACATCTAACAAGATCAAATCAAACGTGCCAGCAGCAACCATTTGGTGTGCATGTATGAGATTATTGGTCATCGTAACTGCATAAAGGCCAATTTGATGCAAAGCATCGCCAAGTTGGGTTAATGTAATGGTGTCATTGCTAACGATGAGCAATTGGGCGTAGGTTGTCTTCATGTTTGATTTTGTTTCTGGATAATAAATGTGCTGCGATTGCGTCCCTGGTGTTGGCAATAATGGAATTTATCCACGCTGCGCAAGGCCAGGTAGATACCCAAACCACCCGGTTCACGTTCGTGCAACGGCCGTTCTAAATCCGGTGCCGTAACTTGACGCGGATCATAGAACAGGCCGCTGTCTTCAAGAATGATTTTCAGGTTCTTTGGCTGCATAACGGCCGTAATTGTTAAATCACCTGTTATTCCTGCCTCTGCATAGCCATGTAAGACAATATTCGTCGCGATTTCATCGACAGCCAAGCTCAAGTAGTAAGCTGTTTTTTCACTCAAACCAGCAGTTTCAGCTGCACGCGCCACATAATCGGTGATCATGGTGATCGATTTAAGCTGACCTTCTACAGTTAAAGCATCCATAACAGTTAACGGCCGACCAGAATAACAACCGAACGCGGCCCCAACACAAGTTGTTCTGGTTCATCCAGCGGCCGTTCATAGCCAGGCTCACAAATATCATCCGGGGATGGCAAACTGGTATTGGCAAATTGATGCCAGGCCCACCCCTTAGGCAAACGCGGCAAATCAAAGGTATGTGCATCCCAATGCATATTCATACCGACATAAATATAATCATCTGGTTGTTTGCCAGCACGAGCATGCTCACCACACAGCATAAATGCCAAAATGCGGCTGCTTGGCGACCAATCGGGATTCCATGCTTCAACCCCATGCCATGAAATATCAGGGTAGCCGCTGTTGTTTGAATCTATTTGTTGGAAGTGGAAACGGTTGCGCAGCACCGGATGCGCTTTGCGAAAGGCGATGCAGTTTGCAAAAAAGCGCAGCATGTCTGCCTGGGTTTTCAGACGCGTCCAATCAAACCAAGTTAAGTCATTGTCCTGACAATAGGTATTGTTGTTGCCTTTTTTCGTGCGTGCAACTTCATCCCCCATCAAGATCATGGGCACACCTTGACTCACAAATAAAATAGCCACCGCATTTTTCATCAACCGCCGCCGCAAAGCCAAAATTTCAGGATTTGTTGTCAACCCTTCCTGACCACAGTTCCAACTGCTGTTATGGTTGTGGCCATCGCGGTTTTCTTCGCCATTGGCTGCATTATGTTTTTCGTTATAAGCAAAAAGATCGGCCAACGTAAAGCCGTCATGTGCCGTGACAAAATTGATTGAGGCTGTCGGGCCACGTTCGGCATACATATTAGGTGCACCCTGGATTTGAAAGGCGATTTCCTGCACTTGCCGGTCATCGCTCTTGACAAATTTGCGCAGGGTATCACGATAACGGTCGTTCCATTCCGACCAACGGCCGTAATCCGGAAATGACCCTACCTGATACAAGCCGCCAGCATCCCATGCTTCAGCAATCAACTTGGTTTTACCCAGAATGGGATCATAGGCTAATGCTTCCAAAAGGGGTGGATTAGGCAAGGGTGTCCCGTGGACATCCCGCCCCATAATCGAGGCCAAGTCAAAACGAAAACCATCGATATGGAATTCGGATACCCAATAACGCAAACAATCGAGCACCAAATAGCGCACAACGGGATTGTTGCAGTTCATTGTATTGCCACAACCGCTAAAATTTTGATAACGGCCGTCTGGACGCAGCATGTAATAGGTCTTGTTATCTAATCCCCGGAAAGAGATGCTGGGACGGTCTTCCCCCCCCTCACCTGAATGATTAAAGACAACGTCCAAAATGATTTCAATCCCATTTTTGTGTAATTCTTTCACCAGCGCTTTGAGTTCATCGACTTGCATACCAAATTTACCAGAGGCAGCATAACCCGCTTTAGGCGCAAAAAAGCCAATCGTGCTGTAACCCCAATAATTCTTCAAGCTTTCGCCCGTTTGGGGATTGATAAATTCATTGTCAAATTCATCAAATTCATGAATCGGCATCAATTCAATCGCATTCACACCTAATGATTTAAGGTAAGGGATTTTTTCTCGCAAGCCGGCGAATGTGCCTGGATGTCTGACCTTCGAGGAAGTATGGGCTGTAAAACCACGCACATGTGCTTCATAAATAATCAGATCTTCGAGCGGGATTTCAAGTGCACGGTCCCCCTGCCAATCAAAATCATCATAAACCAGTTGGGCACGCAAGGGGTAAAGTTCATTGTTTTCATCCTTTACGCCCCACACATTGCGCCCGCCAATGGCTTTGGCATAGGGATCGAGCAAGA
>JAGRDI010000242.1 GCA_020432765.1 Anaerolineales bacterium
GCCTCTTGCCGAATGAGATGTTCCAAATCATTCAACATGTCCAGATTTTCAGCAAGGTAAACTTTTGCGTTTTCACGTCCTTGACCTAACAAGGTTTCGCCATACCGAAAATATGCGCCGCGTTTGTCGACTAAACCATAATTTACACTCAGGTCTAAAACATCGCCAGTTTTTGAAATGCCTTCATTATACATGATATCAAACTCGCATTCGGTAAAGGGCGGCGCCACTTTGTTTTTCTTGACTTTAACCCGTGTACGATTACCCATCACTTCACCGCCAGTCTTGATGGCTTGGATGCGGCGAATGTCGAGCCGGACTGATGCATAAAATTTGAGCGCATTGCCACCACTTGTAACTTCAGGATTTCCAAACATCACACCGATTTTCATCCGTAATTGGTTGGTAAAAATAACAACGGTGTTGGTTTGTTTAATGACCCCTGAAAGTTTGCGTAAAGCCTGGGACATTAACCTGGCTTGCAAACCAACATGGGTATCTCCCATTTCACCTTCAATTTCTGCACGCGGTACCAAAGCGGCTACAGAATCGACCACGACAACATCCATTGTGCCTGAGCGGATGAGCATATCGGCGATTTCTAGTGCTTGTTCGCCGGTATCCGGTTGGGACACATATAAATTATCAATGTCAACGCCACAACGCGCTGCATAAAGTGGATCAAGGGCATGTTCCATATCGATAAAGGCACATACACCATCTCGTTTTTGTGCTTCTGCGATGATGTGTTGGCAAAGTGTGGTCTTGCCGGATGATTCCGGTCCATAGATTTCGATGACGCGCCCGCGAGGCACGCCGCCGACACCTAAAGCGATATCAAGTGAGAGAGAGCCAGTCGGGATGGCTTCAACTTGTAAATGAGCAGCTTCACCAAGACGCATGATGACGCCATCGCCGAAGCGCTTGTTTAGGGTAGCGATTGTATTTTCTAATTCTCGATCTTTTCCGGTTTGCTTACCCATAATTTACCTAAATGATTTCGGAAACGTTTTACGTCCGAGTGTACATGTAGTGTACAATAGCGACATGGAATTAGCAAACCAGAGAAACGACTCTAACCCAGTGGAAAGTCACATTCGCCCAGCGCAGCAAGCGGATGCATCGGCAATTACGATTTTATTACGCAATGCGGCTTTTACCCACATGCATGTCGATTGGCATTATCCTTCCGACTGGCTTGGATCGCCTGGTTTTGTGTTGCAGGAAAAGGTTGAAAAACAAACGGCCGTTAAGTCAATTACAAAACATTTTTTTGGCGATCAAAAAACATTAACGGCCTGCTTGGCTGTTACGGCCGATCCGCTGCCAGCTGCCTGGGTACGTGTGGCCGCGATAGGTCGTGAACAAGATGGGGGCGTGCTTTTGGCGCAGATGATGGAACCGGTTGTGGCTTATTTGCGGGAAACGGCCGTTACCCATATTGGTTGGCTGCTTGCGCAAGGCTGGCCTCAAGCATGGACAGCCGCAGTCGGCTTCGAACCGTTTACCGCCATCGAAACCTATGTCAAGGATGACTTGACTTTGCCTGATTTACCTGTGATTCCCGAAGTCACCCTGCGACCAGTCAGGTCTGAAGATATGGATATTTTGGCGCGTATTGAACTGGATGCCTACGACCCGTTATGGCGGCACAGCGCAGATGCGCTGCGGCTGGCACACCACCAGTCATCCAGTTTTGATGTTATTGAGTATGCCGGCAAGATTGTCGGCTTTCAATTTAGTACCAGTGGTTCTCGTGGCGCGCATCTGGCACGCATCACAGTTGATCCCAGATTCCAGGGATGTGGTATTGGCACTGCCTTAATGGTGCATGCCATTCGTGGCTACCGCGCAAAAGGGCTGCGTTCGGTGACGTTAAATACACAGGTGGATAATCCTGCTTCCCACCAGTTATATAAACGTTTTGGATTTCGCCAGGATGATTACCGTCTTCCGGTCTGGCGATTAGATTTGTGATAAAGGGTGGTCAACTAGTCAGCGAATCAGCCGGTCAGCCTCTGACACACAAGCTAACTGGCTGACTGGCTGATAGCTGACTGCTTACCAAAAGGGGTAATCATGAAAAAATATAAATTAGAAACGGCCGATCTAAATGCGGTCTTGCAAGAACTGCCTGGCTGGGAAGTCAAGGCAGGCAAATTGCATAAGACGTTTAAGTTTGGTTCGTTTGCACAGGCGATGGGGTGGATGGTGAGTGCGGCCGTATACGCCGACAAAATCGACCATCATCCCGAATGGAGTAATGTTTACAACCGCGTCACAGTTAACCTGGTTACCCACGACTTGGACAATGCCATTAGCAATCTGGATGTTGATTTGGCGCGGCAGATGGAGAAATTGTTCAGAGGATCGAATTACTAGTATTTTTTCTTGGAAAATTGATGTCAAATCGAAATGTTGATGTTTGATTTTGTGCAAAAAAGCGCATAACAGACGAAAAACTTAAGAATCGAATTGATACTACTCACAGCCATAAATCGGCAATTTCTACATTGGTGAAAATGTTAGATTGTGCTCACGTTGAGTATAAATATTGGATATAGATTAAAGCAAATATGGCCATCAAAAAAACCGAACTCTACTCCTCCCTTTGGCAGTCCTGCGATGAACTGCGCGGCGGCATGGATGCCTCCCAATACAAAGATTACGTCCTCACCTTCCTCTTCATGAAATATGTCTCCGACAAATATGGGGGCGACCCCTACGCTATCATCGACATCCCTGCTGGTGGCTCGTTTGCCGATATGGTCAAGCTCAAGGGCGACAAAGAGATCGGCGACAAGATCAACAAGATCATCGCCAAGCTGGCCGAAGCCAACGACCTCAAGGGGGTCATTGATGTCGCTGATTTCAACGATGAGGACAAGCTGGGGCGGGGCAAGGAGATGATCGACCGGTTGTCCAAGTTGGTGGCGATTTTTGAGGGGCTGGACTTCCGCGCCAACCGGGCTGAGGGTGACGACTTGCTGGGTGATGCTTACGAATACCTGATGCGCCACTTTGCCACCGAATCGGGGAAGAGCAAGGGGCAGTTTTATACGCCGGCCGAGGTGTCGCGGGTACTGGCCAAGGTGGTCGGCATTACCAGGCAGACACAGCAGGATCAATCGGTGTATGACCCGACTTGCGGCTCGGGGTCGCTGCTGTTGAAGGTGGCCGATGAAGCGCCGCGCGGCCTCTCCATTTACGGGCAGGAGATGGATAACGCGACCGCCGCTTTGGCGCGGATGAATATGATTTTGCACGACAACCCCACCGCCGAAATTTGGCGCGCCAATACGTTGTCGTCGCCGCATTGGACGCAGCCGGATGGCAGCCTGCAAACGTTTGACTTTGCCGTCGCCAATCCGCCGTTTTCTTACAAGGCGTGGAGCAATGGCGTCAATCCCAATGATGATGAGTATGGTCGTTTTGCCTATGGCATTCCCCCGGCCAAAAATGGAGACTACGCCTTCTTGCTGCACATCCTCAAATCGCTGAAGAGCACGGGTAAGGCGGCCGTTATTTTGCCGCATGGGGTTCTCTTCCGGGGGAACACCGAGGCGGACATTCGCCGCAATCTCATCCGGCAGGGAGTGATTAAAGGGATTATTGGCCTGCCGCCCAACCTCTTTTATGGCACGGGCATTCCCGCCTGCATCATCGTCATCGATAAGGAAGGGGCGCAGGCGCGGCAGGGCATCTTTATGGTCGATGCCGGCCGGGGCTTGATGAAGGATGGCAACAAGAACCGGCTGCGGGCGCGGGACATTCACAAGATTGTGGATGTGTTCAATAAACAAATTACCCTGCCCGGTTATGCCCGCCTGGTGCCCAACAGTGAGATTGCCGCCAATGAGTACAACCTGAACATCCCCCGATACATTGACAGCAGTGAGCCGGAAGATGAGCATGACCTGGGCGCGCACCTGCACGGCGGTATTCCGCAGCGGGATATTGATGCATTTGATGAATATTGGCAGGTTTTTCCCAGCCTACGCCGCGCCTTGTTCCGGCCCAATGGGCGCGAAGGCTACAGCGATCCCCTGGTGGCTGCGGGGCAGGTGAAGACGACGATTTTGCACCATCCTGAATTCAAGGCGTTTCAGGTGCGTACAATGCAGTTGTATGCGGCTTGGCGCGCGGCGCATGATGCCCGTTTGCACGATTTGGCCGTGGGCGATGATCCCAAAGACCTGATTTTTGCGCTGTCGGAGGATTTGCTGGCGCGCTTTGCCGGGGCAGCTTTGATCGACAAGTACGCCATTTACCAGATCATCATGGATTATTGGGCGGAGACGATGCAGGATGATGTCTACCTGATTGCGCAGGATGACTGGGGCGCGGGCACTATGCTGCGCGAGTTGGTCGTGCCTAAGGGGGAACGGAGCAAGGAAACGCCCGATTTGGTGATTGGGCGCAAAAAGTACAAGGCGGAGTTGATCCCGCCGGATTTACTGGTGGCCCGTTTTTTTGCTGCCGAGCAGGCGCAGATTGAGCGTTTGCAGGCGGCGCAGGATGGGTTGAGCCAGGAGTTGGAGGCGCTGGTGGAGGAACACAGCGGCGAGGAAGGGCTGCTGGAAGAAGCCACCAATGACAGGGGGAATGTGACGAAAGCGGGTCTGAAAAAGCAAGAAGTTCAACTTCTCA
>JAGRDI010000243.1:0-7242 GCA_020432765.1 Anaerolineales bacterium
TCCTTATCGAACGATAAATGTAAAGTAATTGTAGCGTAAGGCACTTAACCAAAGCAACAGCCATGCCTTTTCTTCTTATTAAGTAAATCGCAGAAACTATATGGAAATCCCAAAGCGTTTGAACTGCGATTTCCTTGAGGAATCGGCAACGCTTAGACTAAGTTTGTTTCTGAAAATTTGTTGCCGATTACCTAAGGTTGTTTCCGAAAAATAGTTACACAAAATTTGTCGGCTAAAAACCTGCTGGAGGCGATGAGTCCATCACTACTCCTGATGCCAATATTTTCACCGGTCAATTCAATGCCTTAACTCTGGATAGCAGTGGCAATCCCGTTGTTGTATATGCTGAATTTTTAGCTGGTGAGCTGAAAGTATTGCACTGCAACGACCCCAACTGTGCTGGCGGCGACGATAGTATCACTGTCCCAGATACCCTCACTCCCTTTACCCGGTTCGAGGATCTCTCGCTCATGTTAGACAGCAGCGGCAATCCGGTGGTTAGTTATTACGATCCGGTCAATGGGGATTTGAAGCTGCTGCACTGTGGCAATGCCGACTGCACTGAAAACACTAGCGTCAGCCTTTCACAGTTCGGGTCGCCTGCACCGGACCAGTCTGCTCCCTGGGTTATTTTGCTGCTCTTGCTCATAAGTGGTGGTACGCTGCTGTTAACCCGACGCAAGCGTGCGGCTTAGGGGAAATGATCTAGCTGCAGGGCTATAAGTAGGTTGCTTCAGTTAGAATATGTTGAAAATAATGGAGGGCGAACTGGCGGTCGCCCTCCGTGGCGGAAATTGGGTTTATGGGTTAATGAATGTAGGCCAATCTTTTGGACGGAGGACGGAAGACAATCGGCGCAAAATTGGTCATTCGACGTCTGTCCTTCGTCATGCCGCAAAGTTGGTGACAGGTAAGACAGCCATGTTGCTGTCTTAACGCCGTTTGCGTAAAAAAGCCGGCAGATCCAAATTATTTGGCGGATATTGATCTGCGGCCGTGCGTGGTTGTGAGGCTGCGCCAGCCTGCATATTGCTGCTCATGGAAACCGTTTCGCGTTTGTGTTGTACGGAACGCGGCTGTGCTGTTGTTTGCCTGTTTTGGTTGGCGGAACGTGTCATCGAACGCATCATTGGTGTGGTGTGTTCAAACCCAGTGGCGATGACTGTGATGCGGATCTTTTCGCCCATGTTTTCATCAATAACCGCGCCGAAAATCAGATTGACATCGGGGTGGGCAGTTTCGCGAATGACGGTCGCAGCTTGATTGATTTCGTATAGACTCATATCTGGGCCGCCGGTGATATTAAAAAGAATACCTTGTGCACCGTCGATGGTGACATCTAGCAAAGGGCTGGCCAGTGCTTGTTCGGCCGCTTTCAAAGCGCGGTCTTCCCCTTCACCATGACCTACAGCCATTAAAGCGGCGCCGCCCAGCGACATGATCGTTTTGACATCGGCAAAATCAAGGTTGATGAGGCCGGGCACGGTGATCAATTCGCTGATGCCTTTGATGCCCTGGCGGAGGACATCATCAGCCAGGCGGAAGGAATCCATGAGCGCAATGCGCTTATCGGCCGTTTCCAACAAACGATCATTGGGAATCACGATCAACGTATCGACATGCTCTTTGAGTTGTTCGATACCCGCTTCGGCGATGCGCGAGCGTTGGGTACCTTCAAAAGTAAACGGCCGTGTCACCACACCAATCGTCAAAGCCCCAGATTCACGCGCTAAGCGGGCTACCGTTGGTGAAGCACCTGTACCCGTGCCGCCACCCATGCCAGCCGTTACAAACACCATGTCAGAACCGCGCAGCATTTGGGCGATTTCATCTTCAGATTCGACAGCCGCTTTTGTGCCGACCTCTGGATCACCACCAGAACCGAGACCGCGAGTTGTGCGGTCGCCAATAATAATGCGTTGGCGGGCGCTGTTACCCATCAATGCTTGTTGGTCGGTATTGATCGCAATAAAATCAACCCCTTCTATTTTCTCATCAATCATGCGGTTGACAGCGTTATTACCACCACCACCCACACCAACAACCCGGATCAACGCGGAACTTTCAGTTTCCGGCATCCTTTGGCTGTTTTTTGGCTGAACATCTCTCATTGTATTCATGTGTTACCCCTTAGATATATTATACCCTCTGACGATATGAGCATGGGTGAGGCAGATGGGAGATGATGGTTGGGTGAATTTCATACGTCTTTCCATCTGCCTCACCCCTACAATTATTCGGGCAATAAGGCCCGCAAAATATTACTAAACCCGACACGGCCGAAGCGGCGCGAAGGTCGTGATGTGCGTGGACGGTAAGCGTTGTAGCCGGAAATCATCCAGCGTAACAAACCGACACTGGTGGCATAAGCCGGACTGTTTAGTCTGTCAACCAGACCTAAAAGATTCACAGGTGAACCGACACGCGCCGGCATATTTAACACGCGCTCGGCGACTGTGGTGATGCCATTTAACTGCGCGGCTCCGCCTGTTAATACAATGCCGGCGGTTAATAAACCATCGTAGCCAGAATTTTTAATTTCCTTCAAAATCAGTTGAAAAATCTCTTCAACGCGGGCTTCGATCACATAAGCCAAATCTTGTTGGCCAACTTGGATTTTTTCGCCGCCAAAAGGTTCGACAGTAAAGACCGTTTCAGCATCAATTTCCTGGGGTCTACAATCACCATGTTGGATTTTGACTTTTTCCGCGACTTCATAGGGCGCACGCAAACCAATCGCAATGTCATTGGTGACGTGATAGCCGCCGACCGCCAACACTTTTGTGTGCCAGACCGAGCCTTGCCGGTAAATGGCGATGTCTGTTGTACCGCCGCCAATATCGGCGACAATCACATCCATTTCGCGTTCGTTGGTTGACAAGACTGCCTCAGCGGAAGCCAGCACATTCAGCACAAATGCTTCCGCACTCACATCAACATTGGCGGCGCATTGACCCAGATTGAGCAGGGCCGGCGAGGAGCCAGTGACGATGTGCGCTTCGACTTCTAATTTATAGGCGTGCATGCCGATGGGATTGCGCACCCCTTTTTGGTCATCAACCTGGTATTCGCGTGGAATAACATGCACGATTTCGCGGTTATGGGGAATGGGGATATTTTGGGCGGCTGCCAGCGCGTATTCGACATCGGTCATGTTGATGCCTTTGCTGTCACGGCCGATCGCGGTGACGCCGCGTGTGTTTAAACAACTGATATGTTCACCGGCCATACTGACGAGCGCTTCGCGCAAATCATACCCCGAAGTTTGTTCGGCTAACTCGACTGCCTTGGCCACGGCAACTGAAGCTTCTTGCACATCAACTACCATGCCCTTGCGCATGCCGCGTGAGGGTGTAACACCCAGACCGATGATCTGTAATTGTTCGTCACGAACTTCGCCGACGACGGCGCAAACTTTTGTTGTGCCTATATCTAGTCCAAAGATAATGTCTGCCATAAGATTGTTGTTTAGACCCTAAGGGTTTCTAAAACCCTTGGGGTCTGGTAACTGATTAGTACCTTGATTTATAAAACGGATTTTCTTGATTGCTGACGCTGATGTAGACGGGTTGAATGCCCTGGTTGAGTAGATGGGCTACGATATCGTCATAGAGTACCAGTTTTTGATGCATATCTGTGCCTGTGCCGAAATAAACGCGCCAGCCACGGTCGTCCAAGTAACTGAGTCCACCGAAAGGACGGTAGTAGAGTTCGGAGATTTCAGGACGTAGTTGGTGTAGATTGAGTGCGCCTTCCAATACTTCTGCGGGCACATAAGCCAGACTGGTTGGTAACTTGTCACCAGCATCTGTATGCAGGACGCGGGTTGGAAATGGTTTGGGTGTGGGAATTGGGGTAACAACGGCCGTTTCTGTTGTTTCCTCTGTAGTGAGTTCTGCGCCTTCTTCTGCCAGCGGTTCTTCGACAACGGCCGTTTCCAAATCCAACTTCCCATCCATCTCTGAAATAATACGTACCATGCCAGCTGTGGCACTGCGTGAAGGCACTAAACGGCCGTTTTTTGTGATCCAGTAATCTTGTCCGCCTTCTTGCCAGACAGCTATGGGCGACTCTTCCCCAATCCGAATTGCAACCTGGTTGGGGAATTGCAATGTGACCGTGGATGAAATCACGCCCGGAATTTCTGTGATTGCTTCAGCTGCTGACACCGGGTCAGCAGCAAATATATGGCTGCCGGCAAGTTTGCTGGCAGCTATAACTTCCTCGGGTGGTACTGTTAAAGTACCTTCGACGGGGATATAAGTCAGGTAATATTCGTCTGCCTGGGCAATTAAATACAACGCATAAATTGTGGCGGCCAACAGTGCCAGACTAAGCCACCGTGCATTAAACACAAACCGCCTGACGAGGTTCAAGCTCCTTTTCAAGCTCTCCGTGCGCCGTTTGCGTTTCCGTGTGCGTGCCGTTTTCGGCTTGGTACTCACCTTCGGCATGTGCATGGTCGCAGAAGAGTGGATGCGGCGCATTTTGGGTTGTTTGCGTAGACGTTTGCGTTGTTGTTTGTCTGCCATCAATTTGTCCGTTTTGATTTTTGCCACGGATTTTAATCTGTGTTCATCGCTCGACTGAGCTCACGCCGAAGTCTGTGGCTGAAATTTTACGCTTCAAATGTTGTTGTTAATTCTTGTTTTACCATATAGCGTTCTAATGCCAGGTCGATTAATTTATCGAGTAGTTGTGTGTAGCTCAGACCGCTGGCTTCCCATAATTTGGGATACATGGAGATGCGTGTGAAGCCGGGTATGGTGTTGATTTCATTGAGATATAAACGGCCGTTCTGCTTATCCATTAACAAATCCACGCGGCCTAAACCGCCACAATCTATTGCCTTATATGCGCGTATGGCTAAGGCGCGAACTTCATCGGCCGTTGCAGCGCTTATAGCTGCCGGAATCAATAATTCTGATTCATCTTCAGAGCCAGGTTCAGCGGCATATTTGGCCACATAATCATAAAAATCACGGCGTGGCCGAATTTCACCTACAATACTGGCTTCTGGCTGTTCATTGCCTAAGACAGCAACTTCCAATTCGCGGGCGTTGATGCCTTGCTCGATAACCACCCGCCGGTCATATTTGGCCGCAGCATCCATGCCATCTGCCAATTCAGCCCGATTGGTACATTTAGTAATGCCGACGCTGGAGCCAAGATTGGCCGGTTTAGTGAAAACTGGATAGCTGAGTTTGACTTCGATCTCATCCAGGATTTGTGACGGCCGTTTTGCCCAATCTAAACTCGTAAATAAAAGCCACGGTAAGACGGGCAAATCATTAGCGACCATCACATATTTGAAAATCGCCTTGTCCATACCAACCGCAGAACCAACTACACCTGCACCCACATAGGGCAGACCGGCTAATTCTAACAGTCCTTGTACCGTGCCATCTTCACCATAGGTGCCATGCAAAACCGGGATAATTACATCCAATTCTGTCACCACTGACAAGCTGACTGGCCGCATGTCCATCACCTCAACCTGCATCAATGCGGATGCTTGCGGATCAGGCAGCAGAGCTGCTGTGTGTATATCTTTCGTGCCAGCACTTAACGCATCCGCATTTAATGCGTCTACCACCTCGCCAGTAATCCAACTGCCATCTTTGCTGATACCGATGGGCGTCACTGCATATTTGTTTGGATCAAGCGCAGCCATCACCGATTGTGCCGACATCAGCGAAACTTCATGCTCGCCCGATCGACCACCAAAAATGACACCAACTCTGATTTTGTTATGAGCGTTCATCAAATTCCCAATTTCCGATTAGTTCTACTTCTAAATCCATTTCAACACCGAACTGCTCACGCACTGAGTTCCATGCTTCGGCAATGAGGTCGCGAATGTCTTCCGCTTTTGCATCACCGTCACTGACAAAGAAATTCGCGTGTTTTTCTGATATGCGTGCATTGCCAATCTGGAAGCCTTTCAGACCAGCGGTTTCGATCAAGTAGCCCGCATAATAATTTTCGGGGTTTTTGAACATCGAACCCATTGATGCGCCGCCGGGTTGGCTTTGTTTGCGTTTGGCGTTAAAGCCATCCGCACGTGCTGTCAGAATTTCAACGGGTGCAGGCTTAAGTTTAAATTCAGCGGCCAAAACAACGCGCCGTGTACGGATTTTTTCCTGGTCGCGTTTGAGTTCACTGGTGCGGTATGCATAAGCCATTTTTTCATTGCTGTAGACAGTGACACCGCGTCCCGGCTCCCAAACGGTGGCAGCTTGTAAGATGGCTTGAATATCGCCGCCATGCGCACCAGCATTGCCGACTACTGCGCCGCCGACTGTGCCAGGAATCCCGACGGCCCATTCCAGACCGCCCAAACCTTTGCCGATACATTGGCGTGTTAGTGACGAAAGATTCATGCCTGATTCGGCCGTACAGACAACGCCCAGTCCGGTATGTCGGAAACTTACTTGTCGTGCGCGGTTGACGATGACTAACCCACGAATGCCACTGTCGGAGATGAGGATGTTTGAGCCACCGCCAATAATGAAATAGGGGATGCGTTTGGTATAGGCTAACTGCACGGCCGTTAACAAATCTCCCGCATTATGCACAACCAATACCATATCGGCTGGCCCACCGACACGCGCCGATGTGTAACGCGCCAGCGGCACATTCGTTTGCAGGGCATCACCAAATTCTTCTCTGAAACGTTCGATGGTTATCTCACTTACGGCGGTCTTCACAGTCATGCCTAATCCTTTTTTAGTCATACGATTTTCGTCAGGTTGTTTTGTGGGGTTGAAGGCGGTTTTGGAGACCTTCAAATACCCATTGTCCAACGAGGTTGCCGTCCCCAGCGCCGAGGGTCAGGATGACATCGTCGGGAATGACACGGTCCAATATATAGGTGGCAGCATCTTCTTTTTCGGCTATGTGAACGGCGTTTGGATGGCTCATGGCGGCGACGACAACGGCCGTATCAATACCCAATGTATCTTTCTCACGGCTGCGGTAGATGTCCAACGCCACAACCCGATCCGCATCTTGAAAACTGCTTGCAAATTCATCAAAATACAATTTTGTGCGGCTGTAGGTGTGTGGCTGCCAAACTGCCCACAACCGGCGCCCTGGATAACGCTGTCGCGCTGCTGCCAGGGTTGCGCGAATTTCGGTGGGGTGGTGGGCGTAATCATCAATAATCGTGACGCCGCCAACTTCACCTGTCACCTGGAAGCGACGGCCTACACCACCAAAACCAGCCAGCGCTTTGACAAT
>JAGRDI010000243.1:7309-12598 GCA_020432765.1 Anaerolineales bacterium
GCCGGGCAAACGTATGCGTGCTAAACCAATCGTATGCCCGTTCTGTTCGACTAAAAAATCAACCCCGCCTAATTGATTCGGCCGTACATCTAATGCTTGTATGGTAAAGCTTTGGCCTACGCCGGCAATGCCATAAGTTATGGTCATCTCGTTAGCCAAATCAAGCTGTGATAATAAATTCTGTACGCCTGGATCTTCGCCACAAACGATAAGTTTGCCATTTGAAGGCAGCAGTTCGGCAAATTGACGAAATGCCGTCGTATAATCAACTTCTGTAGGGAAAATATCTGGGTGATCATGTTCGATGTTGGTGATGACGGCGATGGTGGGACGCAATCCAAGGAACATATAGTCATATTCATCCGCTTCGATGACAAAAAATTCACCTGTGCCGAAACGGCCGTTTGATTCCCATTGTGGCAGCAGCCCACCTAAAATCACAGTGGGATCCGTTTCAGTTTCCACCAAGATATGGGCGATCATGCCGCTGGTTGTGGTTTTACCATGTGAACCCGCAACGGCGATGCCGGTTGAACCAGCCATGAGTGCGCCCAAGAAGTCGGAGCGTTTTAACACTGGAATGTTAGCTGCGTGGGCAGCCACGATTTCAGGATTTGTTTCTGGGATTGCGGATGATATGATCACGACCTCCGCACCGCTAATGTTGGCAGCGGCATGTCCCTGATAGATAGCTGCGCCTTTGTTTTGCAGAACGGCCGTATACGTATTCATTTGTGCATCTGATCCCGAAACGACAAAACCTCGTCCAATCAATACCTGAGCGATCGCCGAAATTCCTGTGCCGCCTATGCCGACCAGGTGAATATGCGTGCCTGTGTGTAATGAAAAACTGTTTTCTGAAAGTGCCATTCTACAAATTTATGCTAAATCAAAACAATAAGGACAAATAAAAGGACAAGCGCTACTAAAACTGGGAGAATATATTCATTGGAAACCAATAGTGGTATCGGCAGCCATTCCATTAATATATCCCAAGTATTATCGGGTGGTCGCACAATATAAGGCGCAAAAGGATAAGGAACTCCGGTTGTTGCTAACCACTGTTTATCTTGTGTCGAATAGTAATTTAGGATTCCCCATAATGTGCCCACAATCAAATATCCGTTTAATCCACCAGCGAGAAGGGCCATAAATTTATCTTGAATATTATCGCGCACTTTTAAGCGCGCGCCCATTGCACCACTTAGTGCTGGTCCGGCGTAAGCAGCAAACGCAATAAAAAGGTGAATGCTGCCCATGATAATAACTGAAAACGTCCAGATATCTTCCATTTCTACGCCAAAAGGTTGATTATAAAAGCCGATAAAGCCGTTTATGATTGGGATGAACCAATAAATAATAAATAAAGACAGAACCAACCCTGCTGTAGCAATAATCTCCCGGGTCCAGGTACGTTGTGTGCCGATAATGGCAAAAAAGACAACCATAATCCAAAAAGCTGTGCCGAGCATTATCATGATGTTTTTTCCTCTCCTAACTCTGAAATCAATCGCGCCAGATTATTTGTGGCAGTGGGCATGTCTAAAGCTTTAGCCGCTGCCGCCATATGGGCTAATTTTTGCGGGTTTTCTAAAAGGCCAGAAATTGTGGGCAGCATCTCTGCGGGCAAACTTTCGTCGGTTAATTGTACGGCCGCACCTCTTTCTGTTAGAAAATCCGCATTAATCTTTTGATAACGCCATGCCCATGCTAATGGCACCAATATGGACGGCAGACCAAATGCTGGACATTCACCCAACATACTCGCACCCGAGCGTGCCAAGACCAAATCGGCGGCACGGAAAGCGGCGCCCATATCTGCATGTAAATAGGGATACGGCCGATACCACTGACGCAGCTCCGGTGCTAAAGCTTGGGCCTCCACATCGACTTCCGGCCAGGTCAATTCGCCGCTGATATGGATAATTTGCGCCTGGGTCAATAATTGCGGCAATATTGCCATCAATGCACGATTAATGTTAAGCGCGCCACGACTGCCACCAAAAACAAATAAAGTGGGTCTGCCCGGCTGTAAATCAAAGTGTGCCAATGCTTCGGCTTTGCTCAAGTTGGTCGCGGCGCGAATTTCTGGCCGTACCGGGTAGCCGGTTACCACCATTTTTTTTACAGGCACATATGCTTCTGAACCGGCAGTGGTGCAAGCTATTTTCTGTGCCATAGGCAGCGTGAATTTTATACTTGAGCCGGGTTCTACATCGGGTAGATAGATGCAAATGGGCACGCCGTGCAGTTTACATGCCACGGAAACCGGTGCTGCCATATAGCCGCCAGTCATAAACATGACGTCAGGGCGAAAGCGGCGAATTAAACGGGATGCTGTGCCGATGCTCCAGGCTAAACGTGTGCCATTTTTGATTGCGGTAGGCAGTGGGACTCCGACCACAGCTCCGCCGGAAATTGTTTCCAGATGCAGCCCTGCACGCGGCACGAGTGATTCTTCCATTTCACCCTTTGTGCCGATCCAAAGGATGTCTTTAGTTGAAATACCTTGTTCGTGCAAACCGCTAACCGCCGCTAATGCGGGATAAATGCCACCACCTGTTCCACCTGCACACACTAAAACTTTCATTGCTAAATGCTTATGGGCAGGATGCGTAACAGCTATTGAAAAATCTTCTGCTTCACGAATTGTCACGCTATCGAACCCTTTCCTATTGTTTTCTGCGTTGTTGTTGCGGCCGTTTTACCAGCCCACTATCACGTGAGATATTTAATAATATGCCAGCACCTACCAGCGAAATTGCCAAGGAGGAGCCACCATAACTGATAAACGGCAAAGGAATACCGGTTACTGGAATCAGAGCAGTGATGACCGCGATATTAAGCAGTGTCTGATAACCAAGCCAGCAAGTAATCCCCATTGCCAAAAGTGCACCATAGCTGTCGCGGGCGTTCATTGCGGTGCGGATGCCGCGCCAAACTAATAAGGCAAATAAGCCAATGACCAACAAGCTGCCTAGCATACCTAACTCTTCGGCTAGAATGGCGAAGGCACCGTCTGTATGACCGGCTGGCAAAGGGATAAATTTTTGTGTGCTTGCACCCAGTCCGGTACCGAACCAACCGCCACGGCCCAATGCTGCCAATGTTTGTTGTACCTGATAACCTGCTTTCGCAGGATCAGTCAAAGCTTCGCGATAAGAGGTGAAACGAGCCAAAGTATGTGGGAAAGTCAGCATCAACGCTGTGAAAACGGTGCCACCCAAAATGCCGGCCAAGGCAAACTGACGCCAATCTGCGCCAGCAATAAAAAATAAAGTAAAACTTACCAGTGCGATGAGAGTGGCAGTACTCAGGTCGGGTTGCTGCACAATTAAACTACATACCACACCAGTAATAACCGAGAACGGAATCAGACCGTAAGTGACCTTTTTGATGCGATCACCCTTGCTTGATAGCCAATGGGCGATGTAGAGAATGATGGTTAATTTGGCAACTTCTGATGGGGAATAGGAGCCGCCTTGTAAACCCCGTGTGGATCCTAGCAGCGCTTCACCCATAAACAATGTTGCGAACAGACCGCCGACGGTGATAATAAGTAAAGGTACGGACAGACGCCGCAAAATGTGATAGTCGAACTGCATGACAAATAGGAAAGCACCCACGCCCAAGAATAAGGCAATTGCTTGACGACGAATGTAATAGGTGGTGTCGTCTTTCCATTGCAACCCAATGTCAAAGGTTGTGGAATAAACAGTTAGCAAACCAATAATGACCAATGCCCCGATTGCTAACAACAGCCAATAATCAAAATGAAATCTGACGCTTGCCTGGACTCTTGTACTTTGTTTTCTGTTGAGGTTGAGTGTTGCCATTTTGTTACCTGTTATCCTGCTTTGGTGGCGGTTATTTTGAAACTACAGAGAACACAGAGTTTTCCTCTTTGTTATTTGTGTGCTTGGTTTTTAATAATTTAAGATTATTGACCAGGTCACGGAATTCTTGGCCGCGGGCGGCGAAGTCGACGTAGGCGTCGTAACTTGTGCCGCCCGGCGATAATAGAACGATGTCTCCAGCAACGGCCGTTTCCATTGCAACCGCGACTGCCTGTGCCAAATTATCAACTCGGATAATTTTTTGCAACAAGCCTTTGTGCTCAATTGCTGCGGCGAGTTTTTCGGCCAATAAATCTGCTAAAGCGCCAAACAAAATCACAGTCTTGACACGTTCTTGCACACGCTGAGCCCATGTTTCCCAGACCATTGCTTTGTCTTTACCGCCAGCCAACAAAATGAGTGGCTCCGAGAAGGCATTGATGGCGGCCAACGCCC
This sequence comes from Anaerolineales bacterium, assembly GCA_020432765.1. Taxonomy (GTDB): domain Bacteria; phylum Chloroflexota; class Anaerolineae; order Promineifilales; family Promineifilaceae; genus JAACFF01. Next base: position 11,602 of record JAGRDI010000243.1, read on the forward strand.
TCTCCGGAGCCGTGGCGATGGAATCGTTGATAAATTCCACGCCGTTAATGGTGGCAACCTCTTCTAAGCGGTGGTCAACACCGGTGAAGGTGCGAATAGCAGTGACCATTGCTGGAATGGGTATACCAACGGTAGCGGCTAGAGTAACGGCCGCACACACATTCAAAATATTATGTTGTCCACGTAATTGAATATCAGCCAGAGTGCAAACGGCCGTTACATCACCAGCACCATCAGCAAGCCAAATCGTATCATCACGCAGAAAAGCACCATCTGTTACTGGTTTTAGGATACTGAATTGACGGAGACGGCCGTTGACCAGCGACTCTAACGCCATAGCACCCGTATCGTCTGCACACAATACCGCTGTATCTTGCGCCGTTTGAAAGCGCAAAAGATTGGCTTTTGCCTCACGATAAGCAGTCATCGTTTTATGGCGGTCTAGATGGTTCGGTGTGATATTTGTCACGGCCGCAATCGCTGGACTTTGATCCCAGATTTCTAGTTGAAAACTGGATAGCTCTTGCACCACCATGTCGTCCGGTAGAATATTAGTCAATTCGCTGATCAAGGGACGGCCGATATTGCCCCCTACCCAGGTTTGGCGTTTGGCCGCTTGTCCCATTGCTCCGGTCAATGCCGTTGTTGTCGTTTTGCCAGCCGAACCGGTGATACCGATCACACTCGCTGGAGTGCGTTTCATAAATTCCAGCGAGTCATTGGTGATAATGATGCCGCGTTCACGGGCTGTCTTAACGAGCGGAATATCATTCGGCACGCCGCCGCTAATCGCCAGAAAATCTGTACCATCGAGCAGCGATGTTGGATGGCTGCCCAGCACAAATTCAATCGGCAAAGCGGACAGATCCGCCATAATCCCTTGTAATTGTTCTGGTTTGCCCAAATCGGAAACCACAACCGTCGCACCAGCTTGCACGGCAAAACGAGCCAGCGCCGACCCTTGTCGTGCTAACCCCAAGATGACCAATTTTTTGCC
>JAGRDI010000243.1:12701-29107 GCA_020432765.1 Anaerolineales bacterium
GCCATCCCAACCATCGCCGATAAAATCGCGATCAACCACCAACGCTGCACGATTTGGGTTTCGCTCCATCCGATTAACTCAAAATGATGGTGCAGTGGTGCCATTTTGAACAGCCGTTTGCCACCAGTCCACTTAAAATAAAGCACCTGCAAAGTTGTGGAAAGCATTGTGGCAATGGGTACGGCCGCAATAATCGGCAAAATTAACCATTGATTTGTCATCAAAGCCACAACACCCAACGCACCTCCCAGTGCCTGTGAGCCGACATCACCCATGAACATTTGGGCAGGTTTGGCGTTGTACCATAAGAAGGCAAAACAAGCGCCGACAGTTATCGTACAAAAAGTCAATAAAAACTGCTGATTTTGCAGCAGGGCTATGATGCCATAAGCCATAAAAGCGGTAGCCACGATGATACCCGCCAGGCCATCTAACCCATCGGTAATATTGACAGCATTCGCAGTGCCAGCGATGACAATAACCGCGATGGGAATGTAGATGAGGCCAATATCGATCAAGACTGGTACAGTTGGAATTGCCATCCAGCCGTGACCATCATTAACGACATAATAAATCAAAAGTGCCGCAAGTAAGGCGATGCCCAGTTGGAACCAAATTTTGACGCGTGCACGCATCCCTTCACCAGGACGCAAACGAAACCCCTGATAATCATCAATACCGCCCAAAATCGAATAAGAAATCAACACGCCTAACGGTATAATGATACTTTCGGCGATTTCGGTGGCCTGAATAATCTGCACGATATTGACAATGATGTTGACGACGACAACCCAAAAGATGATCAAAATGCCGCCCATTGCCGGCGTGCCCATTTTTTGCATGTGGGATTGGGGGCCGTCGATGCGTATATTTTTGCCCAGACCCATGCGTGTCATCAGTTCGACCAGGGGAGCGCCCCAAATGACTGCCATCAAAAATGTCACACCACCGAGTGAAAGTGCAAAGGCCATTAGAAATCCTTGTCCCTTCCCAAGGCGGCGACGATGCGATCCATGCGCATGCCCAGCGACCCTTTAATTAAAATGATGTCTTGTTCTTGAATCATCTCTTCTAAAATCGGGATGGCTGCTGGTGCTTCGGCGACCCAATGCACATGCTTTTTGGCCATGCCGACGGTGAGTGCTTCATCGGCGATGATACGGCCGCGCTGCCCTACTGCGACCAATTCATCGGCGACAACGGCAGCACGACGACCAACCAGACGATGGGATTGTGTTTCCATATGCCCCAATTCAAGCATATCCCCTAAAACGGCTACGTGACGGCCGTCTAGTTCATCTAACAAATTTAAGGCTGCCATAGCCGAATCAGGGCTTGAGTTATAGGTATCGTCGATGATGATCGAGTTGTGTGGTCCAGGAACTGCCACCAGCCGTAATTCGCCGGCACTGTCGTCATTCAATCCGGCGATGATAGCTTCCCATCCCATACCTTCGACCAGACCAACGGCCGTTGCACGCAAAGCAGTGTGGACGCTGTGCCGCCCAAGCAGTGGCACAGAAACGGTCATCGATTCGCCCCGGTAATGGAGGGTAAAGCGCACCCCGTCCAACCCCATTGAATCGATGTTGTTGGCCCATAAATCGGCTTGATTATCCAGGCCGTAAGTGAAAACGGGCGCCTTTGTGTGTTGAGCCATGCTCATAATACGTTGATCGTCTTGATTGAGGATTGCAATGCCATTAGTCGGTAAGGCTTCGACCAATTCTTGTTTGGCTTTGACAATGCCTTCCATGCTGCCAACCCGTTCCATATGCACAGGGCCAATGATGGTGAGCACGCCAACATCCGGTTTGGCAATGTCACATAATAGGGCGATTTCGCCAGGAGCATACATTCCCATTTCGAGGACGGCGCGTTGGTGATACGGCCGTAACGCCAATAACGTCAGCGGCAAACCAATCTCATTATTCCGATTGCCGGCGGATTTTAGCGTGTTGTACCGTTGTTTCAACACTGTGTAAACAAGCTCTTTGGTGGTTGTTTTGCCTACACTACCAGTGATACCAATGATGCGCACCGCTGGGAATTTAGCACGCCATGCTTTGGCGGCTTGTTGCAAGGCGATCAAACTGCTCTCAACAACGATGCAAACGGGTTTGGTGAAATCGATAGGTCGTATAGGGTCTCTGGTGTCGATGATGGTGTAGTTGCCGGGCAGCGGTTCTTCAACCAAAGCGGCCGTTGCGCCAGCAGCAAAAGCATTGGCCACAAAATTATGTCCATCGACTTTTTCACCCCTAAAAGCCACAAACAAACTGCCATTTTTAACCTTGCGGCTGTCTACCACCACAGACGACAAAGCCGGCTCAAGGCCGGAACTGTCATATGGCATTAATGCCGCTAAAATGTGGCCCATATGTAACATGATGTTTATTCGTTGGCGCGTGCCGCCAAAATCTCTCCTTGCAGCCGGATTTCGTCCGGTGGGATATTCATCAATACAACAAGTTCTTGTGCCAGTTTAGAAAATGTAGGCGCGGCCGTTTTTGATCCCCAAGGAATATTAGGCCGATCAATTTTGATATAGACCACAATTTCAGGATCATCGGCAGGCAGCCAGCCGGCGAATGTACCTATCACATCATCCGGATCGTAGACACCATTTTCAGCGATTTGAGCTGTTCCAGTCTTGCCAGCGACTGTAAAACCAGGCACATATGCCTCGGGAATAGCTGTGTTGAGTGCTTGCACAGCCATCGCGGTGAGCGTATGTGCTGTTTCGGCGCTGACCGGTTGACTGAGTACGGTTGGTTCATGTGTGAACACACCGTCAGCCGAACGAATCTCTTGGACAATGTAAGGCTGCATCATTTTGCCGTCATTTGCCAAAGCAGAAATAGCTGAGATCATTTGTATTGGCGTTGTGGCGATACTCTGGCCATATGAATTTGTGGCAAGGAAGGATTCTGTCCATAATTCATCGCCGGGCAGAGGCATCAGGCCGGAGGCTTCTGCCATCATGTCGATTCCTGTCGGACGGCCGAATCCAAAACTTTGCATATAGTCGTAATACGTATCTGCGCCCATCCAGACCGCGAGTGTGGCGGCACCCACGTTCAAGGATTGGGCTAACAGAGTCGTCATGTCGACGGTGCCATGGGCTTCGCGTGTCCAATTTAAGGTGCGATGGCCGCCGACGTACAATTCACCTTCATCGAAGTAGGTGCTTTGTGGTGTAACAGTGCCGTTATCTAAAGCTGCCGCCATGGTGATCAATTTAATGGCTGAGCCAGGTTCAAACTGTTTGCTGACGATTGGGTTCAGCAGAATATCGGCATCTTCAATATCATAATAGGCGGCCGGATCAAAGCAGGGGGCGCTGGCCATAGCAATGATTGCGCCTGTACGCGGATCCATCACAATAATTTCGCCGCTTGTGGCTTCATACTCTTCAAGAGCATCTTTGAGATGTTTTTCAACGATATATTGGATGGTGCGATCGACGGTTAAGACCAGGTCTGATCCCTCACGTGCCGTGGCGAATTGGCGCATTTTAAGCGGCGAGAGGTTGACGGTGTGACTGGCCGCCTCACCCGCTAATTCGCGTTGATAATAACCTTCAAGGCCGCTGCCGCCAATGCCATCAAAATCGACATAGCCGATCGTGTGGCATAACATATCCCCTTGTGGATAAAAACGGCGTGACATCGGGTCTACCTGCACACCTTCGTAGGGTAAAGCTTTTAAGGTGTCGGCCATCTCTTGATCGACCCGCCCAGCCAAAAGAACATAGGGTCGTTTTGATTGCAGCAAGGCCAATAATTGATACCGTTGTTCTTGTAGAATGGGAGCCAGGGCGGTGGCTAATTCATCGGGTTCGAGAACCTGATTGGGTGTAATGCTGATCTGATAGTCAGCTCCATTTGCGGCGAGGACAGCGCCATGTTTGTCATAAATATTGCCACGTTCGGGACGCTCAACGACTGTATATTCAGCCAAACCACGCGCAGCAAGTGTTTCGCCAGTGAGGATTTGCAAATAGAAGATACGCACAATAATAATGGCCGTTGCCAGAATAAATCCAACCGAAATGATCCAAAGACGGCGTTTTTGACTATTGTTCATTGGCTTCTCCGATTGCCAAATCTATAAAGGCTGCTTCAATAGCCAGCAAGAGTGCTTCTTGCATGTTTTCTGCTGGTTCAGGTAAGGGTTCTTGCAGTGCGGTAGGGGCAGTAACGGCCGTTGCCGGTGGATATTCTGGTATTACCAAATACTCCACATCATATGGTTGCGCGCTGACAAAACCGAGACGTTCAGATTCTTGGCGCAAATATTCGAGCGTCTGAACTTGGGCAATGTCGCGTTCCAAAACAGCGTTTTCTTCGCGTAAAGCATTTAGCTCTACCTGCATATCTTGCACTTTGCGTCCAGAGGCTGCAATTTTACTGGTTTGACCTAAGTAAATAGCACCGATTAAAGCCAGCATGATCAAAATGATGCCCCAGCCGAGCGCAGCCTGAGCTTCGGTGAGCTTGATTAATCGTAGGGAGCGTTCGCGAATTTGCCGAGATGTTTTGCGCATGGGTCGCTGTATGTTTTCCTGTACCATTTGTTTACGGGCATTTCAGCTTGTCAGCATTTTTGCTGATTTGCTAAGCAGCTATCTCCAATTTTTCGATGACACGCAGCCGCGCACTGCGGCTGCGTGGGTTTATATTGATTTCGGCTTCAGATGCTTTGACAGCTTTACGTGTGATCAGCCGCACGCATGCTTTATTGTTACATGTGCAAAAGGGCTGCTCAGGCGGACAAATACAATCACGGCTGAGAGCACGGAAGGTGTTTTTTACAAAACGATCTTCCAATGAGTGAAAACTTATGACAGCAAAACGTCCGCCTGGCTGTAGTAACTCAATGGCGGCTTGTACGCCGGTTTCGATGGCATCCAATTCGCCATTAACAGCGATGCGCAGGGCTTGGAAAACCTGGGTCGCAGGATGAATGCGCCCTGACCGTCTGATATGGCTGGCGATTAGCTCGGCTAATTCACTGGTCGTATGCAGTGGTCGATTCGCCACGATAATTTTAGCAATATAGCGACTGCGGCGTTCTTCGCCGTAACGCCAGAATATATTGGCCAGTTCGGACTCGTCTAAATTGTTAACTAAGTTGGCAGCGGTTGGCCCTTGTGTGGGATCAAAGCGCATATCTAGTGGCCCCGTCTGCATAAAGGCAAAGCCGCGACTTGCATCACCTAATTGTCGTGAGGACAAACCCAAGTCCAACAAAATGCCATCGATTTGATCAAAGCCTTGTGTGGGTGCGATGACGGCCATCTCAGCATAGCTGGCATGTACATAGGTGATACGATTATTATAATCTGCTAGCCGTGTCTGTGTAAACGCAATGGCTTCAGGATCACGATCAAAGGCAAGTACACGGCCGTCTGGTGCTGATGCTGCCAAAAGACCTTCTGTGTGACCGCCTGCACCCAAGGTTCCGTCTATAAAACGGCCGTTTACCACTGGTTGCAACAAAGTCAACACTTCATCAAAAAGAACGGGTATATGGGTTGTGTTGTTTGCTGCTTGCTCTGTCATTAGATTTTTAATAAGAGATACAAAATCTCACGCAAGATGTCGAAGATGCCAAATTGGCGGCTTCTTCTATGCTCTGGCGTGAGAAAATATGTGGCATTGAGGATGTCAGGTTTAGGTAAATCCCATTTTACTTAAATGCCTAGATCATCCCAGCGTTCAAGGTTGTCGTTGCTTTCAATATCATTGCGCACCGGTTCCCAGGTATCTGCACCCCAGATTTCTAAATAATTGAACATGCCGATGATGACGGCGTTCCCATTAAGGTGGGCGAATTCACGCAAGTTTTGGGGTAACAAAATGCGCCCCTGACGATCTGGTAACAAGTCTATCGCACCGGAAAAAACTCGACGACGAAAAGTACGTGCGCTGGGATCAGATAACGGCCGTTGTGCGATTTTTTCAGCCAACTCTTCCCAGCCGTTTAGAGGGTATATCATTAAATTACGATCGAAGCCGCGCGTCACCACCAGGCCGGCCGCCAATTCCCCGCGAAACTTCGCTGGAATGGTCAGGCGTCCCTTGTCATCGATGGTGTGTTGATATTCGCCTAAAAACATGAATGAATGCCGGTATTGTTCGCAAAACAGGTTGCGATTCAGAATTTATTTGCGTTTAGAAAATTGTGGTATATAATTAGAACAAATGTTCCGATCAACCCATTTGACCGCCAGAAAATAGGGTTTTTGTGCTAATATAACCCACTTTGACCCATTTTCAACCACAATTACCCATAGTATACACCATTGTATGATTAATTAAAAGGTCGAGTTTCAATGTTTTAAGGTGTAATCTTTTTGTAAGCTTTGGCTTAGGCTGTTGTAAGGGGGATGAACTATGCTCGTAAAAATTGACGCAATGCCAGGCAGGGAGGGGCAGTTGCCTTTAACCAGACTATTTGACCCCGTGCCGGGCACGGCTTGTAGGAGAGAACTGTATGCCTGAGAATCGTTTTATAATCGTTATTTTATGGGTTATTGCAGCTTTGATATTGGCTGCCTGTAATGCTGAGGTACCCTTTGAGGAGGCTTTGTCGGAGGTAGAATCAGTTGTGGAAACAACGGCCGTTGCCCCCACAATGCCCCACTCAACCCCCACGCTTGAATCTGCAACCCAAACACCACCCGCGACGCCCACGCTAGCTCCAACAGAAATTCCACCCGCAAAAGAAACAGTCAATTTGCCCGATTTGGGTCCGGCTCCTGAATTCACGAATCAGGTTTGGCTGAATACAGACGCGCCGATAACTTTGGCTTCAGTGCAGGGTGAAAAGGCGGTTTTGGTTGAGTTTTGGACGTTTGGCTGTATTAATTGCAAAAGAACAATTCCCTGGGTTAGGGAATGGCATGAAAAGTACAGTGGGGATGAGTTTGTTGTCGTGAGTGTACATTATCCTGAATTTAATTATGAACGTGAACTTGAGAATGTGCGCAATGCCACGGTTGAGCTAGATGTGCCCTACTCCGTCGCCATCGACAATGAGGGCACAACTTGGCGTGCCTACAAGCAGCGCTACTGGCCGACGACCTATTTGATCGATAAAAACGGCCGTATTCGTTTGCAGCACATTGGTGAGTTTCGCGACTCCTCAGCCGCCGAGATGGAAGCCGCGATTCAGACGTTGATGGCGCAGTAATGGAATAAAGATGTTGCGATTTTCCGTAGCAGCAGGATAGGGTGTTGAAATTGTGTTTGCTATTAGATGATAGACTTTGGCTATAGCCATTACTAAACGCCAAATTTCTCCTAAATAATGTCGCGAACAATTTGACTATCAAAGCCGGATGTTTCGTAAGTTTCGATGAGATGATCGGTGAAACCGTGTTTTTGATACCAGGCTAATTTGGCCTCACGTTTGTTGCGATAGCCTTCATCGTGCATCATGCCGAAATGTTCCCAGTACCAGGTTTCGCCACGCCATTGGATGACGAAATCCGGCCGATAGAAAGTGCCATCGGGAGCATTTAGGCGAACATCGTATTGGAAGGGAATTTCCTGCTCGAACAGCATATTGGCGATGAGAGCCTCGGACTTGGATTGAACCATATAATCGGCCAGGGTTCGGTGAATCTTACCTTCTTCGTACCAGGCATCCATATCCTCAAATTCCGGGGCCACTGGCCGGAATTGGAAGAGAGATGAGTTGATGTGATTCAGTGTAGAGCGTTCACGGCGCATGAGGGAAAGTAGCGGAGCAATGTCTTCCTGTACCAGGATAGTACAATGCTTTTGTGCCCGGGTGATGCCTGTATAGAAGAGTTCACGGGAAAGCAGACCACGTTTGTGTTTGGGCAAGATGAAGTAAACGTAGTCGAATTCGCTGCCTTGGGACTTATGTGTAGAAATGGCATAGGCCAATTCAAGGTTATCAGTAACGGCCGTTTCCGACATATACTCCACTCGATAATTTTGCTTACGGCTGAAGCTAACCTGAAGTTGACGAATATAAAAACCGGACCATTTCCATCTCTTTGCATCGAAGGCATGAATGGTTGTTAAGCCAATCTCACCGTTATAAACTTCAATCCGTTCTTTGCTTCGAGTCGCATCGTTCCATGCCCAAAGTGGATTCGATTTGGGCCTGTTCACCACCTGAATCACTTTGTCAAAATAGGTGACACCGCCTAATGATCCTTTATTGTCCAGCCACCATTTATTTTTATGTTGTTGCAAAACCCCGTTGATGTGTTCAATACCAAACAGTTCACCACGATAGGGAGAAATTACTTGCAAAGCTTCCGGATTTGGCGTGCGATTGGGCGACAAAACAGCATTCCACAATTTATCAGGTCGCTCCGGATCTAATTGGTCACCAGACACAGTTTCCATGTCAGCGACGATGGTATCTTGTAGCAGCCGTTCAAGCTCATCCGTGTCTTGCCAATAGAGGATGCGCAAATCTTTATCAACGTTACCACCTTCCTGAGCGCGGGCAATCATCCCTTCTTCATGGATTTCCCGTTCACCGGATTTGACCTCTTCCAAGCCGCGCCGAATGTAAAGCGAGGCCATATCTAGAATGCCGGTTCCCTGACCGGACAAGCGATTGACGAGTTGCCGCATGTTGGTTTCTAATTCGCCAACATGTTCCGGCATATCCTGGCGTAACCAATCAATCAGATCGGCAAAGACCTTGCCCGTGCCGATAGGGGGCAACTGGTTAGGGTCGCCGACAAAAACAAGGCGTTGGACACTATTCCAATTGACGGCGCGGAAGAATGTGGCGAGTAGCGGCAAATCAAGCATGGACGACTCATCAAGAATAAAGGTGGCGATATTTTCTTCTTGTTGACCGCCGTGCCGTTTGAATGTCAGATTGTCATTCAGCCAGCCACGCTGTGCCAGAAAAGAGTGTAGGGTGCGTGCATCTTTACCCGTTTTTTCGCGCAGGCGATCGGCCGCTTTGCCGGTGGGTGCCAACAACTGGAATGATGTGCCTGTGCCATGCGCTTTTTCGATAGCTTGAATGATGGCTTTAACCAGTGTGGTCTTACCGGTCCCGGCTGGGCCACATAAGACGCTTAACGGCCGTTGGAAGATACTTTGGCAGACAGCTACTTGCTGCTGTACAGTATCACAAAATTCACAAGGATTGTTGGACTGGCTCATCGTTGTCCCTTTACGCCACTATGCTTTTATAGTGAGTCTGTGCTGTCCAACAAACGCACAAAATCAAATGCGCGAATCATGGAAACGTCCTCGTAAGCTTCCATATCCAGCAAATCTGCATCACCGGTGACGAGATAGGAGGCTATTCCTTCGACGGCGCAGGCCACAAACTGGTCATCTTTAGGGTCTCGGCAAACACCGGCAAACACCAACTTGCCCGCAACCATTTCAGCATTCGCCTCGATTAGGTCCAGCAGTACGGCCGGATCAACGTTCATGTGCTGGTGTAATCGCGGTCGATAGACAACCTCTTTTAATTCGCTCAATATGGTAGGTGAGACTAAATAAACAAAATGTCCTTGTTCCCAATGGTCAATCAGGCGCGATGTCGTTTCACTTTGTGTGAGCAGATAGCTGACAATGATATTGGTGTCTATGACGGCGCGTATCACCGCCCTTTGTCCTCAGACTGAGCCTGCTCCTCATACAGTGCTTGCCGTTCCGCATCCACCAGGGCCAGGGCTTCAGCTTCGCTAAGCGTATTGCTGACCGCATTGCTGGCGGCAGCGTCGCGTAATTGGGCAAAACGAACTGCTCGTGCTCGTTTGTACTCGGCAAACGCTTGATACTCGTCATAGGAAAGCAAAGCAGCCATCGGCTTGCCATACGTTTCGATCACCACGGCTTCACCCTTTGTGCGCGTCCAATCAATGACATCCCGCGTGTTTTTCTGTAGTTCGGTGGAGGTTACAGTTTTCATATTTACCTTTGTTGTGATTTATAGAAGTTATAGAACATCCATAATTTACCACAGTATGGACATGGTTGACAAGCAGGATTTTTGACTCACCATGGTCTTTCAGTAGTTGACATTTCCTATACTGTAGCCGCGAAATCCCTTTCGCGCTCTAGCAGCTTGTCGGAAAAAGAAATTTTAGCCACAGATTTGCACAGATTAGACCTAAATTCGAGAAAATTCGTGTTAATTTGTTGCAAATCAAAGGCGAACCAGACTTCTCCGACAGCCGGCTAGAGTAAGTGGAAAGGCGCGATTCGGAAATCGCGGCTACAAAGTAGACAACTGAAAAACCCCGTCTGACTCACACTTCTGTACTATGGCTGCATCCATAATGTCAAAGTAGTAAGCAAAAAACGCGCTCATCCCTATCCGCTGTAGTCATCACGGCCGTATCTGATAAACCCCTCCATTATGATCAAAGGCATAGAGTTCACCATGGAAATCTTCGCCGAAACTGGCGATGGGGTATTCCGTATCTAAAACCTCGGCTACGGACCAGGAGCCGTCGGATTCAGGGAACAGCCGCCAGAAAGTGCCCTGACAAAAGTCGGAGAAGAAATAATTGCCATACAGTTCCAGGAACTGCTCACCACGATAGACGTAGCCACCTGTGATTGAACAGCCATTTTCACGGCCGTATTCATGAATAGGTGCGATAAGGCCGCTGTTGTCACATGTTTCCTGGTTAAAACAATGTAAGCCTTCCATAATATTCCAACCGTAATTTTCACCACCACTGCTAGCCGCTGTTTGAAAATCAATTTCTTCCCACAAGTTTTGACCGACATCAGAAATAAATAGATCCCCAGTCACACGATCAAAACTGAAGCGCCATGGATTACGTAAACCCCAAGCCCAAATTTCGTTGCGGTTTTCATCTTCGGTAACAAAAGGGTTATCTGCTGGGATGGCGTATTGTCCCGGAACATGGTTGATATCTAGCCGCAGTATGGTTCCCAAGAGTGTGGTGGGGTCTTGGCCCGCACGAAGGGGATCGTTCGCGCTGCCGCCATCACCCACACCGATATATAGGTAACCATCAGGCCCAAACGTGATTTGTCCGCCATTATGATTCGGGTATGGTTGTTCGATGGTTAGCAGTACGATTTCGCTGTCGCTGTCGGCCAAGTTAGGATTATCGTCACTCACTTTGAATTCGGAAATGTGGGTATGGCCGTCGAGATTGGTGTAGTTAACGTAGAAACGGCCGTTTTCCATATAATCCGGGTGGAATGCCAAACCCAACAATCCTTGCTCCAATTCAACCGAATCGACACGTGCAGTCAAATCAAGGAATGGTTCCTCTAGCAACGCGCCGTCAGAAAAAATGCGGATGCGGCCGGGTTGTTCCAGAATGAAAAGCCGTTCGTCGAAAGCATGGGTGAGATAAAGTGGCCTTTCTAGCCCTTCAGTTACGATTGGGGCGAGTGTAATCTGGTCAACGGCCGTTTCTGGAATCGGTGTGTTCGTTGGTGTGGGTGTGATAGTTGGTGTAAGTGTTGGCGCATCAGTTGGCAATGGTGTGGGTGTTGGTGGTGGCGTGGATGTATGCGTGGGCAGTGGTGTGTTAGTCGCCTTGACAATTTGGGGTGTAACGACCGCTGTAGATGCGGGGGATGGTGTGGCATCGGCTGCTGAACAGGCTGCAAGGCTCCAAACCATTACAATTAAAAAAACAGTTACAAATTTTTGCATAGACGGATTATAGATCAAAAAATGGCCGATTAGAAATAAAAACTTCTACCGGCCATCCGAGACAATCTACTGGTGCTGCTCGGTTATTCAGAAGCCGCATCACGTAAGCGTGCGCCGTACTGTGCTTCATAATATTTTTTAAATTCACCGCTTTTTATTTTCCGCCACCACCACTCATTGTCAGCATACCATTGCGCAGTTTTAATGATTGCTTCTTCTGCGCTGTGTCGTGGCTGCCAACCCAATGCCTTGATTTTGCTGATGTCGAGGCTGTAGCGGCGATCATGGCCAGGGCGGTCAGCGACATGTTGTAATAAATCACGGGGGCGATCGAGTGTCTTAAGCAGAATTTCAACCATAGTCAGGTTTTCCATATCCAAACCCGTGCCGATATTATAAATTTCGCCCAATTTGCCTTTGTGCAATACCAGATCGATGGCTTCGCAGTGGTCGATAACATATTGATATTCGCGGGTTTGACGGCCGTCGCCGTAAACGGGCAATTTTTCATAGTCAATCGCATTGGTGGCAAAAAGCGGTACAACTTTTTCGGGATATTGGAATGGGCCAATATTGTTGCTGCCGCGTGTGATGGTGACAGGCAGGCCATAGGTGACAAAATATGCATTGACCATCAAGTCTGCGCTCGCTTTGCTGGCGGCATAAGGGCTGCGTGGTTCGAGATTGTCGGTTTCTTTGCTGGAACGGCCGTAGGGGATATGTCCATACACTTCATCCGTCGAAATTTGATGATAACGTTCCAAATTGAACTTACGCGTCGCTTCTAGAAGCACATACGTGCCGTAAACGCTGGTCTGAATGAAAGCATCCGGATCCATGATAGAGCGATCTACATGCGTCTCGGCCGCAAAATTAACGATCGTGTCAACGTCGTATTTTGAAATCGTAGCAGCCACAGTTTCCGCATCACATATGTCAGCCTTCACAAAGTGATAACGTGGCTCATCCGATACTTCTAATAAATTGTCACGATTGCCTGCATAGGTCAGTTTGTCATAGACAATGATGTTGTATTCAGGGTATTTTTGCAGCATATAAATAACAAAGTTGGAGCCGATGAAACCGGCACCACCTGTTACGAGAATGTTTTTCACGAGAGTACCTCTTGATTTATTAAATGATCTGTTTGATGGGTCAATTAAATTTTATCCCAAGGGGGGCTTTCGTCAATAACGATTGACTGTTTATTTAACAACGTTTTATATGCGCTGCGTCATGATTTTGTTGTTTGATTACGAGAAACAAATGCATCTATGAGTTGGCGTGCGATGCTGGCTGGAGGAGGAACCAGCGGTAGATTGTCGGCGCTGAACCAGTTGGCGTCGTCTAACTCATCTTCTTCAAGCAGGATCTTGCCAGATGCATATTCGCAGGTGAAAGCTACCATCAGAGAGTTGGGAAAAGGCCATGATTGGCTGCCGAAATAATGCAGGTTTTTGATTTCCAGACAAACCTCTTCCATGATCTCGCGCCGTACACAATCCTCTAAGGATTCACCCGGTTCGACAAAACCGGCTAAGACTGAATAAAAGCCAACTGGGTGGCGGCTGTTGTGTGCCAGCAGGAGTTGTGTGCCGTTGTTATCGGGTGACGGCCGTTCAATACTAACAATGATCGCGGGTGAAATGCGCGGGTAAGTCGTCAACCCACACTGGGGGCATTTTTTAGCGCGTTCGTGCGCGATTTGTTTAACCGGGACACCACAGCGTCCGCAAAACTGGTGCGTGCGATCCCAATCTATAATTTGCACTGCCCGTCCGGCTAAGCTCAATAAAGTGTCATCCAGACGTGTGAACAATCGGCGCAGCCCCAAGAATACCATTCCCTCTGGGGGTGTTGTGTCTTCTGTGACTTCACCACAGTAACAATGCATGCGCTCATCACCAGTTTGTAAATAGCCAAGATATTGTGAGTGGATGAGGGGTAATTGGGTTGAATTGGGCGTTTGCCATACAGGCAGTTGGGCTTGTGAATCTAAATCATAGACTAACAAACCAAAGCCGTTAAAGATGAACCAATAAGCAGAGGTTGTAAAACCTGGTGGCGAGGTGGTACTTGAAATGAAGGTTGTTTTTGACATCAAGGATAATTTTCCGGTGTCGGGGTTAAGGTTGGTGTTGGGGTATCATTTCCCGGATATCCACCTCCTGGTGAAGCGGTGGGTAAGATGGGGGGAGGTTCGGGAGTTAGCGTGGCGGCACCGCTTGTTGCGGTCGATGTGGGAGTATCGGCCGTTGGCGTCACACCTGCAGCAGGAGTTGTGCTGGGTATCGGTGTCATCGTGGCTGCCGGATCATTGGTTGGTGTGACCGAGGGGGTTACATTGGGCAACAAAGTAGCCGTTAGTGTAGGAGTGAAAATGGGTAATATTGTACCCGCAAGGGTTGCTGTTGGGGTTAATGCAGGATCAAACGTCGGTGTAAAAACGGGTGTTGCGGGCAGTTCGGTCCCGACTGATGGGTCTGTTGGCTGCAATGGTGGCAAGCCGGCCTCACCATTTTCGACATTGATGTTGATCTTTTCGCCATCCGCGCCGATTAATGGGTTGGGCTGCATGATCATAGTTACGTGTAAATACCAACGTGAACCGCGTGCGGGTCCTTTGCCGCAGCCCAAAGGTCCATCATACAAACGCCAATAACCGCGCACAGTCATTGGTGTGCCGGGAGCTAACAGTTTGACAATGCGTTCATAGCCAACTGCATCAAGTTGCAGACTATCGGCGATCAGTGCCCAGTGAATATGTGGTCCACTGTAGCGCACACAATCTGGCGCAGTTTGTGGGGTGTAACCCCCACTGACTTCGATGAGTTGATCGATATATGCATAGGGATCGTTGTTTAGATCGGTAAAATTGACCAAGGTTGCTTGAGGGATGCCACTATCGTTGCTGGGGGTAGGTGACGGTAACTGCGGAAATAGAGCATTGTTATTTTCAGTATTGAAAAGGCGCACAAAAAAGAATACAAGCAGAATGATGGCGATAACGCTAACAATGCCAATGATTATGCGATTGTAGTTGTGTTGAAAGACATTGTTTTGTGTCATCATCGTGCTAAAAACTTCGGTAGGCGTGTGCCTTTGTGGAAAATCCACCATTCTACAAGCAGAATGATTAAGGCGATTGCAGCCAACCAGGGCCAGAATTCGTATTGGCCGATGGTGGTATCTTCTACGGCCGTGTCCACCACATCTTGCCCAATTTGTAAACTTTCAACTGGCTGCAAGTTGGATTCGGTCGCTGAAAATAGATTGACTGCAAATTGTCCTACCGGGCGTGCATTATTATCAGCCACGCTTGATTCGACAGTTACGGTATAAATACCCGGTTGATTGGCAGCCGAATAAACCATATTGTCGCTGCCAACCCTTGCCGTCCAACTTTCATTGTCGGGAGCTGTTATCGAAACGGCCGTTGTGCCGGCATCAGGCGAAAGTATGATCGATTGCCCCGGTTGTACAGCGGTGGGCAGATCAAAAGCGCCACCTGGGCTGAGCCAGCTTGTAATATTAGCGATTAATATTGGAAATGCAATTTGCAGCGGTAGGTCTGATTGTCGGAGATCAAAACTGAGTGCGGCAATGCGCCGGCCGTTTTGCTCGCCAGCGAATAACAACGGTCCACCAGCCGCTTCCACCAGATTCTCTGCCCACGGAGCGGTGATAGCTTGTGCTGCCTGGATGTGGATGTTGCTCCAGTCGACAAAAGACAGCAGTGGTGAATCGGCTATACGTATGGCAGTCGTGTCAGAGAACGTGCCGTTAATTTTAATCAAATCTTCATTGCCACGTGACTGTGGATTGATGATCAGCATGTCGGCGTTGGGAATTGATGTGGGCAAAGGTGCGCTGTCGAAAATGATGAAATCATAATCGTTAGTGCTGAAATCACTGCCGGGTGTTGTTTTGAACGTATTGAGACCGGGTAAAACGCCTAAAACTTGTTCCAAAAATAGATTGCCTTCGGTGACAAGCAAAGCTTGACTTTGGACACCGCTGGCATGTACAGCCCATGCTTCATCATCTAAAGCCAAAAAATCGCTTTCTTGCTCACTCAGGCGTGCATGTACTATTTTTGTATTGACGGGAATGTCCCAGGTGATGGCACTGTTGTGGCCTGCGGGTATGGTAATGCGACGTGAGTCGCTTAATTGGCCATCGAGTTCAATGCTTAATAAAGCGGTTTGCTCCTGCGTACCGTTGTTGCTGACATTCGCGAATAACTGCGAGCTATTGTTGCTGTCACGAGTTGCCAGAGCGCTAATTGCCAGGTTTTCTCCGGCATTGCCGACTGGCAAAAATAAGGTTTCAACCGGCAGGGGCGGCAAATCTGTTGGCAAACCGCCATCGGAGATGATGACGATGCGTGCATCTTGATAGCCTTGTGCGGCACCTGTTGCCAGGGCAACGGCCGTTGCCCAATCGGCCGTTCCATATTCTACATCGGCTGCCAGAACAGCTTCCCGCAGTGCAGCGCGATCATCGCTGCCGGTTAGCAATGTTGTGGGCGTGCTGCCGACTTTGATGAGTGTCATCTGATTGTCACCGCGCAAATCGTTGATCAAGGTTTGTGCTGCGTTCTGAGCAGCGGCGAAACGATTGGGGTCGATGTCGGTTGCTTGCATGGAGGCGGAGGCATCGAGCAGTACGATGGTGTGACCACTGATGAGTGAGGTGGTGGGTAGAAACGGCCGTGCCAGAGCCAACACCAACGCCGC
>JAGRDI010000244.1 GCA_020432765.1 Anaerolineales bacterium
GCCGCTGATACTTTGGGAATCATGCCGCCGCTGATGGTACCATCTGCAATTAGCGCCTGGGTTTCTTGCGGCGTCAGATGCGGAACCACAACATCGTCAGCAAGCACGCCAGGGACATTAGAAATAAAGTCTAATTGTTCGGCGTGCAGCGCCTCAGCAACGGCCGCAGCCGCTTCATCGGCGTTCACATTATAAGTAAACCCATCTACTCCCAACGAAATCGGAGAGAGTACGGCCGTTACCCCCATTCCCCCCAACTGCAACAATAAATCGGTACGCACAGCCACAATCTCGCCTACATAACCTAAATCAGCCTGAGGGTGCGGCTTCTTTTGCGCCCGTAAAATGCCGCCATCCACACCACTCAAACCCAACGCATCGACACCCGCATGCAGCAGCGCCTTGACAATCAGCTTGTTGCTGTGCCCTGACAACACCATCTCAGCCACATGCAGTGATGCTTTGTCAGTGACACGCAAACCATCTACCTTCACCGGCGCCAGACCCAACTGCGCTTGGAGGTCTCCAATCGCCCGTCCCCCACCATGCACAATAATCACAGGAACGGCCGTTTCCGTCTGCAAAAAGCGTACATCCCGCGCCAATTGTGCCAAAAACTCCGCGTCACTTAATTCATTGCCACCAATCTTAATCACACGCATAAAAACAACTCAGCATTTCAACTTGTCAGCAATCAGCAGCTCAGCCACCTACGCGACGATTCGACTACCGGACTAACCCAACTGTCTCTTCACAGCCAAACATCACATTCATATTTTGCAGCGCTTGTCCGGCTGCACCCTTGACCAGATTATCTGTTGCCGAAGTGATGATTAACATGTTGCCTGCGAAAGTGAGCGACATGACACAGCGATTCGTGTGCACCACATGCGCCAATGTTGCCAATTCTCCGGCGGGCAAAACACGCACAAAGGGTTCATCGGCATAGACGTCTTCATAAAGCGCACGCAGCGCGGCTTGATCTACAGTACCCGCCAGGGGTACATAAATGTTCGCCAAAATGCCACGCGGCACCGGCAAAAGATGCGGACTAAAAATCAGTTGTGGCGGCGTTTGATGCCACCAACTGATTACCTGTTCCATTTCCGGCAAATGGCGGTGGGAACGGCCGATACTATATGGCGAAAAGTTGTTAGCAACTTCTACAAACAGGGTGTTGGTTTTTGGCTTGCGTCCCGCTCCTGAAACACCGGATTTGGCATCGATCACCACATCACCATTGATGGCAACTTGGGCAGCCATCAGCGGCTGCAAAGCCAATAAACACGTTGTTGTATAACAACCGGGATTGGCGACCAGGCGCGTTGATTGCAAACTTTCACGTGCAAATTCAGTCAAACCATAGATCGCTTCGGGTAACAGTTCCGGTGCAGGATGGGGGATACCATACCATTTTTCATAGACAGCCACATCTTTGAGGCGGAAATCAGCACTAAGATCGATGACTTTGTTACCGGCATTGAGGGCCGCAACGGCCGTTTGTGCCGCCGCTGCATGTGGTAAACACAAAAAGACAACATCAGTCGCATCCAAAGGGGCATCCCCTGGCGCAATCAAGGGCAAATCCGATCCACCTACGTACATTTCCCGCAAAGATCGCCCCGCGTATGATTGCGAAGCCACAAAAACGATCTCCACTTCAGGATGCTGCTCCAAAAGCGACACCAACTCAAAACCCGTATATCCTGTAGCCCCAAAAACACCCGCTCTAATCATAATAATTTTATCCAATCACCAGGTCGCTTAACTTCGCCATTTGCTGCAAGCACCACATAAATATTCAACTTATCTACAGCCAACAAAAAAACCGCCAGACCTTTTTGGCCTGGCGGTTTGTGCGTCCTATTAACCTGTAATTACAGTGCAGACAACCTCAAACTCCAGACCTTTTGGTCCAGCGGCGGCGGATACGGCGAGGTGAGGATTGTCCTTTTTTCTGCATAACGGACAAAATTGTAACAGATGATCTTGATCTGTCAAATAGGCGATAATTAGGCGCTGGGACCATAGATGAGTCGTTATTTTCAACAAATTGATCGATCTGGGCTTGATTGTGCGCCAAGGCAAAGGGCGCTGTACTTATTATCGTTGTACAAGCACATGAATAAGGTGATACGACTTTTGCCCGACTGCGCCGGCAAAAATCGTAAATTCTAGCGACAAAATTTTGTCGATGTTGGCACGAAAGCGTCTAAGTGCAATCAGTTTGTGAAAAGATACAAAAAAAGCCACCGAGGAATCCTCGATGGCTTCTAAATCACTTATTGTAAAGCGCATCACTCAAAAGAGTGCCAGGTTATTATCTGCTGGGCGTAGTAAAAATTGCCGGCAGAAAGTAGACATATGTATTGACATCTGTATCAAGGAACCATGGCCCCAAGTCCAAAATGCCATCATTGGCGGTTACGGCCGTGGAAAGGGTTTCCATACTTTCGACCGTGCCGGAAGCCATCACAGTCAAGGTTGCTGTTTCACCCGCAGCCAAGTCCATTATCATCCAGGTACCGGCATCTTCATCAACCGTGCCAACATCAGCAGACATTGAATCTAATGTCAACGCAGCATCAAGTGCATACGCCACATTAATTTCGTCGATTGTTTCTGTTCCGGTATTTTCGACCATTGTCGTGTAAGTGAGTGTGAACTCGCTGCCAGCATTACCGTTGACATCTTCCATATCAACGCTGTTGCTAAATTCAGCCATCTGGTTGTAGAAGTTAATCTTACCCCAGGAGCCGTCCTCGGCCGCCTCGACAAGTTCGATATTAACACCAAACTGCGAATTGGTATCACCAGGATTACCAGAGCCAAGCGCCTGTCCACCGACAGAGAAGCCCCAGAAACCAACCAGATCATTACCAATGTTAACACCGTCATCAGCTAAAGCACGAATTTGTGTGGTGTAATTGTCTGCACCAGCGATAACGACAGAAGCATCCTCATCCGCATTATAGACAAAGCCATTACCAGGGAAAACCCAGCCGGGCACAGAACGCATGCTGTCATGGAAACTAGAAACCGCTTCGCGGCTGCCGAAGTCCATCACTTCCGCCGTGCTGTCAGCATAATCATGGATCATCCAGGCTGGGGTTTCATCTAATGTGAGCGCACCATCCATTGCACCACGACGATTGCTGAATGAGGGAGCTGGTGCTTCCGCATCAGGATCCCACCAGCCACCACTCCAAACGATCGGGTTATAATGAGAATCGGCCAACAAGAGTTCGCCCTTGGGGCCAGTGGCCGGTGGGTCAAACTCACGACCACCATTAACGGCCTGGTTATTGGAATAGAAGTTATTGCGATACCAAACCAGCAGACCGGGAACGTTGGCCGGGAATTTGTCTACGAGCCAGCCAGCTTGGTCAGTTGCCAGACTGTAATATTGTTCTTTGTGACCTTCAGAAGCAATCGAGCCCTGATCATTACGCCATTCCAACATATAGTAGTGGGAATAGAATTCAGAATAGGGAACTTCTTCCCAGCCGGGGCCGCCATGACCATCTGTATTTTCCCAATCACTGGTATCTTCCAGATCACTGGAGTACAAGTTCATATCACCATCATCCAAGGAGAAGTTATCTACCCACATGCCTGGCTCTTGAACGGCCGTGTCGGATACATAGTCAAAGGCAAACCACACAGAACTTTCACCAGCGAAATCACTTAAATCATAGGTAAGTGTACCTTCATACGTGCCGGTCAAGCCGCCAGGACCATCCCACACAGGCGTGCCATTAACATTTTCTGTACCATAGAACATCTCTTCATTCAGGAGAACAGTCCAGGTAGCACCATCATCTGTCGATGCTTTCACATAGGTATAATCCCAATCTTCTTCGATGGAGACATATGTCGTGAAGGTAAATACAGGCTCTGTGGCACCACTCAGATCAAATTCATGCATGAGCATATGGCTTACATTGTTGCCCAACAATGTGTGCAAACCTTTACCGTCACCCGCCATATTTTCAATTTCTACTGGTTGGTCGGGCAAATTGATCCACACAGAATCTTCGGTGTCGGCTGGAGTTGGGTCGGATTGGCCAATAGTGAACATTTGCGCTGCATCATCATAATCGATGACAGTCGGCTCTGCCCAACCAAAGAAATAACGTGCCCATGGGTTGAATGGTGCAGGCTGCGCCCCACCCAACACACCACTCCAAGAACCACCAGACATCACGATCCAGTGTGCTGTGGAGTTGCTGGTTACGCCAGTTTGGTCATAGTAATCGGGCAAGCCAATGTCATGACCATATTCATGCACAACAACACCAATGTCGGCATCTTCGGGAATGTGGGTGTAGTTGGCGATGTAGATATCATCACTCTCATCATCCGGAGTATCTTCACCTTCAACCTGACAACCAACGGTTAGGCCATTGCCATCACCTTTGTCGCAATATACATCCCAGGAATGCGCCCACAACTGGTAGTTACCATATGCGCCGCCACCAGCGGAATTATCAACACCAGCATGGATAACCATGAGGTGATCCACAATGTGATCGCCATCGGTATCATATTGTGCCCAATCAAAACCAGGATCAATTTCATTCAGTTTGTTGGCAACGTCAATCGTGAATTCAAAGCCATAGCCAGATGGCGTGCCATCACAAGGGTAACCCGTGCCTTCTGGATTGAGTTCATCGCCATCCCAACCATACCAAGCTACGGAATGGTCAAGTTGAATCCAGGCAGGATAGATATCGCCATCAATGCTGTAGAGACCTTCAGATTGTTCTTCATACCAATTGGTCGCAGAGATACCGGTCAGGTCAACGCCGGCACCATCGTTCAAGTCTGTACGCACAACACCAACACCATCACCAAACATAAGTTCTTGATACCAATCGATGCTGAAATCATCAGTCCAGATGGTGTTGTTATCGCCATCTAATGATGGATCTGGAATTGTGCCGTGCAAAGGCCCATCAACCATTGAATCAGCGACTGGATCGCCATTCTCATCACAGGTAGCCAGCGTATCGGAACCATTAAACTCAAAGGGGATCATGAGCATTTTGGCTGTGCCGAGTTCGCCCATGTCCAATGCGCGTGGGCTGGTTTCCAACGCTTCTGCTTCTGCTAACTCTGCCATACGCCGTTCATAAGCGATGGGATTGGGGCCGCTCTTAGTTTTGCGTGCGGAAAACTCACCATACCATTGGTCGAGCGCGGCGGCGGCACCGTCGTCGCCGATTCGAATGCCGGCGGCTTGTGCTGCAACCATGTCATCACGTGGGGGTCTTTCGTTGGGAACAACACGGCCGTTGACACCCGACAAAAATTCGGATGGGCTGTATGCTGAACTAGCTTGTTGCTGTTGGACAACGGAAAAAACGAGGAGCAATAATAAGGTTAAACCAATTAGAATAAAAAAGGGAGAGAGTTTCTTGTTCGAGACTCTTGATACAATCATTGTGTTTTCTTCCTCCAAGAAAAAAATTTTTAATGGGTGTACATAATTAAAGTGGGGTATTCGCTTGCGCTAAATTTAGACCATAAACACGCCTCCTAATTTCATTACAAATCGGGAGATTATTGCCGATCTGTTTTATGTTTTACCTATCATGAAGGTAATCAGGGTGGACTTTATATTCGTGTTAAAGTCCCGTAAAATTTTATAGATATTCTATTCATACGTCAAACTATTCTTCGGAACCTTTCCTAATATCAGAACATGCTGTGCAAAACGAGCTCAATCACACTTGTGGTTTGAGAGAAAGCCATGCATGACTGGATTAATAATGCATCCTATAATAAACTTTGCTAAAAAGCAAAACAGCCTCTGGTCTTAACCTTTTCGGCTCAACCAGAGGCTGTCTTTAGAGTTCTATTGACGAAAATTTGTTATGCCTTTACGAGCAGCCTCACAAACATCTTTTGTTGGTTGTTCGTGAGACCGTGCCACCTGTGTCAACGGAATCTGGCTGCTCGCAAATATCCCACTAATTTGTAGCGATAAACGGCATGTAATACAGTCTTGTGCAATTGTCCACAGCATTGATATTCTGTGTACCGATAACCACATTGCCCCAAGAATCCGTCGCTTCTACACGCACTGTGTACTCACCACACAATGCATACGTATGGCTGGCTATGTTGCTGGCGTAGGGCACGGTGTAATCTGTACCATCACCAAAGTCCCAGCGATACCACACACCAACTGTATCATCGATGTTAGAACTGACTTCAGCTTGTAACACTGTTACATAACTGGTATCTGAATAATCATCGGAAATATCAGTAATAGTTACTCCCGGTTCATCCATCGCCCAGTTCATGAAGGCTTGCATAAGTTCTTCACGACTCGTGGCGACCACACCATTGTTCACACCTTCTAAACCAAAGGTAGTATAAATGGAACGGCCGTCGTAACTGATTCCCGGATTCTCCAAGGTCGGCTGCTCACGATGTGCCATCGCCACCACGCCATCTTCTACATTATACATACCAGGATAAGTTAGCAGCGGCGCATATGGATAACGCTTGCCCAGGCCATCAGGCTCATAATTTGGATCCGGCGCAATTTCATCAATGTAATATTGGTTTCCAGCACCATCTCCATTGACAGCCACAACCACCTGTGCACGTAGTTCACCAGAGGGGTGAGCCGTTGTATGCACATTCACATATAGACCGCCATCCTCAGCTGCCGCAACTTGATCCGCCGTCAGAACATCCATACCATTCCAGGTTAAGGTATCTGTGACAACCACCGGTGCATCTGGCGGTGTCAGGTTCACCTCCACGCCTCCATTCATGCCGACTGTACCGGTGTGAATGTGTGCGCCCGTAATCTCCATGGCGGTATCAGCCACAACGGTGATTTCCCAGCTAAGCTCATTCGTCACTGAATTCAACGCGAACGAGGCTGAGCCGCTGTTGTCCGTGGCAACCGGCGGTACCTCATTAGCACCGCTCAGATCAACCAGCGCGGCCGTAGGCACACCAAGGTCAAGCCAGACATCATGCAGCGCACTGGGCGCGGTGGCCAGCGGCACAACAGGTTGTTCAGGTGGCCCATAACCTGTGACACTGTCTTGCAGCCACGAACCACCCAGCACACTACCATAGAAGAATGCGGGATCATCGTTGGCCGAGTCCAAAACAGCGGCCAAATCTTGGCCCATGGCAAAGATAACACCACCCATATTGGCATATTCCGTCAAGCGATCCATATCCAGTGGTGTAAGCGGAGTAGATACGGTAAAGGTACCATCGGGATAATAGTTGTCACCGGTAAAGTAGATAATCGCTTGATACTGAGCCAATACTGCTGCTTCAGGAATTGTTGTCGGGTTACCGTAGTTTTGGTCAGCATCCCATAAATCATAGCTCACGCCAAGATTTTCCAGCGTGCTTGTATAATAGCTGGCATAGTCAGGGAAACCTAATGTGACGCTGGCATCGTTGTCGATGATCAAAACATCAGCTCCTGGGGCTGGCGCTAACACACGTGCCCAGGCCGGCATATGCGCGTCATGGCCATTGTCACCTTCAAGGACGATATAGCCTTGATTATCACCCACACCCTGGCTGCTCGCTGCATCAAACATAACGGTGAGTGTTTCTGTTTCACCTGGATCCAGCATGATTGACGCCGGGCTAACGACGACACCGGTTAAGGGTGTCGTTTGCGAAATAGCAAAACCATTGCCGGTGAAAAGTGTGCTGACCGCATATGTTTCGGCCATATCTGTGATATTGGTAATCATCACTTCAACCGTCGCACTACCATCAGTATCGACTAGACCAAAACTCACGCTCGGCGGATCGAGGATAACACCTGGATCAGAAGCATTGGTCAGATCAAGACGGCCGGCACCCATGTCCAGCGGTTGTGCTGGCGAACCGTCAAAGTTGTAGATATCCATATATTTCGAGGTAGACATCAACGCAGATTTGATTTCGGCATTTGACCAATCGGGATGTAGGCCACGCAGAATAGCTGCCGAGCCGGCTACATGCGGACTGGCCATAGAGGTGCCACTTGCCTGACCCCAGCCAAGATGGCGTGCCTCGCCGGTCGCATTGGGTGTGTAACCTTGCGCCAGGATATTGACACCTGGGGCAGCGATGTCCGGCTTCAGAGTTTGTGCGGCGCTGGGACCACGGCTGCTAAAAGCAATAACCTGGTCAGGCGTATTGCCTGCCTGGAATGCTAAGGTATCCACCTCCAATGCTGAGCTTGGACCGTTCACATCGTACCAATCGACAACCGCCAAACCGTTGGTGTAGCCAATGAAGATCGATGGGATCGTCACTTGATCACCAACGGCACCGGCACCCATTGAAATTAGTCCATCACCACCGGCTTCATGATTGTAAACAACCACAAAGTCAGCCCCAGCCTCCTCAGCATTTAATACTTTGACACCAAATTCGCAGGCACCACGGCTGATCACTGCGGCTTTGCCTGTGAACGTATCGGCGGGCCAGGGATCACAGCCTTCAAAGTTTGCCGGATCAACGCTTTTGGCCGTGATATAATCGAAACCTGTCACCGCGCCTACCGGCAAGGGTGCGCCAAATGAAGCAGACGCATACGATATACTTAGTAACTCAGCGGGAACTGGCTCTGGCGCTGTCACATTAAGCCGTCCGGAGGCTAATGTGCCGTCTGTCGTGGTGGCCGCGACGTTGATATATTCAGGTGATGGATGATCGCCTGTGCCTTTGCCGGGACCGGCATTACCCGCTGACATACTGACAAACACACCTGCGTTGTAGGTATTGATCAACGTCTGATCCAGCGGATCAAATTCACCACCTACGCTGCCTGGTCCACCGCCCCAGGAGTTATTGACGACATCGGCGCCGTCAGCGACGATATCTTCGAGAGCTGCAATACCTTCGACAGTATAGAAGGAGCCATCATTTGTCACACTGTTATAAAAGACACGATAACTCATTGCCCAGGCACCGGGGGCTACACCGCTAACGGTCTCGGTAACGCCCAAATATTCGGCGACAACCTGGTTACCAACGGCCGTTGAGCCGGTATGTGTACCATGGCTGGTGCCTTGTGTGCCGGGCCAGGTATTTTCATCGCCAACTGAGGGGGGATCCCAGGCACGGAAGTAAGCACGGGAAGCGATAATTTTTCCGGTGTTATTAGCCGGATCGCCTAGACCTGCGGCAGGCCAGCCTGGAGGATAACTCCAGCCGCTGCCATCAAACATGGGGGCTGCATGGTGCAACCCGCCATCCATTGAAGCCACTTTGACACCTGCGCCAGCATTTTCCATACCACCCGCTTCGCTCCAAATCGCCGGCGCATTTATCAGCGGCAGGCTGGCATACAAATCTGGGTTATGTTTGAAATCGAGGTAGACACCTTTCACGCCATCAATTTGGGACAAAATACGACGCGCTTCATCACGCGGCATGCTGCCGGGATCAACCGACATGCCATTGTAGACAATCTGATAGGTGGCTTCGATAGGTTGGCCAGATTCATTGATGTAGGTAGCTACCGAAGCTGAAGGCAGGGCTGCTGACATTGCTGAAACAAATCTGTTCTGTTCAGCTTTGAGCTGCGCGATATAGGCTTGGGCATCAGCAGAATTTAGGTTTAAACGGCCGTTTGGCATGCGGCCTATTGTGGTCATCTCCGCCAAAGCAGGAGATGCTAGTTGAACAATTAATCGATGGGACGCAATGTCATCGTTCGATGTGATACCTACAGTATCACTTACGCCGCTATCAATCGAGGCAGCTCCGGCTAGCGGCAGCAGCATAACAAATAACGCTAGAAGGGAGACGACGAGAATAACAACAATCACTCGCCAATTTTTACTACTATTCTTAGTAAGCACAATTTTCCTCCACGCATGCTAACATGCGACTATTTGAATCTTGAGTGTACGTATTTGAAACTCGTATCCTCAATCAACAAAACAGAAATCATCCAGGGAAACGTGATCCAAGCATCAATCTATTTTGAATGGTTTTCAAAATGGAATGAGCTTTTCGTCGAGTTACTATACTTCCATAGGCGCCTCCTACTTACTATTCTTTTCTATTTAGCCATAAGACCACAGGGAAAGGTAAAACTATACATTGTGAGGAATATCAAATCTAACATGCCCCACCCCCATTGGCCTTATTGGAGCCATTACAGGACGGATGATAACGAGATTCAGAAGAATTTTCGAGCACTGTTGCCTAAAAAAGCAGTTAAACAATTGCACTCAATCACAATTTAAATAAGATAAAGCATTGCAAAATTGAATGAAAAAGCTCCAAATAACCTAGAAGAAATGATAAAATAATTATATGTTGGTTCTGCGTTTTGTCAAAGGTGAAGAGGGTAAGTTGCACGACTTTCAGTTGTCAGAGATTAAGAGAAGTTTCCCCCTGATAATAATCACAATCATCTTGCAACGGACAAATCTCACAGTGGGGATTGCGGGCGCGGCAAATTTGACGACCGTGGCTGATCAGATTGATGTGCATGGGGTAAAATGTCGCTGGATCACCTATCGCTGCCAATAAATCATGGGCCTTGTTGGCGTTGACTTTGGGGTCAATGAGACCGATCCGTTTTGTGATGCGATGTACATGCGTGTCAACGGGGAAAACCGGGCGGTTAAAGGAAAACAATAAGATAATCGCGGCGGTTTTAGGGCCAATGCCTTGTATATCAGTCAACCATTTTTTGGCATCAGCCAGGGGCATGTCAGCCAGAAAGTCGAGGGTGATCGCGCCGCGTTCACGCTGAATATGACTTAATGCGGCCTGAATGCGCGGTCCTTTTTGATTGGCTAAGCCGGCAGAATGAATGGCAGCGACGACATCTTCTGGTGGTGCGTCTATGACGGCTTCCCATGTAGGATATTGTGCTTTGAGGGCGTTAAAGCCTTTGTCACGATTGATATCGGAGGTGGCTTGTGACAAAATGGTGCAAACCAGTTCGTCGACGGGTGGATTATGCGGCTGCCAGGTTGGTTCACCGTATACAGTGATGAGTTTTTGGTAAACGGCCGTATATTTCTCACGCAACCTTTCTTCTTCTAATAGTTCATTCATAAGCCAAATCCACCGATCTTACACACAACCTCCCACATTTTGTGGCCGATCATACTGCTGATAATCTGAATCTCAAAACGACAATTAAGCAGGTTTATCACTAGATAA
>JAGRDI010000245.1:0-10408 GCA_020432765.1 Anaerolineales bacterium
TCCTCAAGGAAACCGCGATTTAACGAACAATCTATTCGAAAGGAGTTATCGCGGTTTACCCAAAACAATAACGGCAGCAAAGACTCATGCATGAATCAACTCGGCGTCTACCATTATGGACACCTACAGCGCAACGAATTGAAAATACAAACCTGACCCGTTATATACACTGGTTAGCTGCGAATCACGACCTACACTTTGAAACCTATTCTGAATTATGGCGCTGGTCGGTTGAAAAGATCGGCCCATTTTGGCAAACTGTCTGGGATTTTTGTGAGATCAAAGCTGCGCAGCGCGGTTCAGTCGCATTACCAAATTCAACTATGCCCGGCGCAACCTGGTTTCCTGAAGCACGTCTCAACTATGCTGAGAATATTTTCGCCCATATGAATAATGCTCACCCCGCACTTCTATACGAAAGCGAAAACGAACCATTGATTGAAATCGGTTGGCAAGAACTGTATGCGAAAACGGCCGCGCTGCAGGCGGCATTCATAGCGATGGGTGTGGAAGAAGGAGATCGTGTTGTCGCTTATCTACCCAATATTCCAGAGGCGATTATTGCCTGCTTGGCAACAATCAGCTTGGGTGCGATTTGGTCATCGGCTTCCCCCGATTTTGGCACGAAGGCAGTATTAGACCGTTTTTCGCAAATCGAGCCAAAAATCATCATCGCAGTAGATGGTTATGATTACAACGGCCGTTTCTTCGACCGTCACACAACAATACAACAAATCGTGGCCGGATTACCCTGCCTTGAGCAAATAATCCTCATCCCACAACGCAAACAAGATCGGCAGCCGCTGCCGGCAGCAAAAATTTGGCATACGCTGTTGGCTACCTATGCCAATACAAACAGCCTCACTTTTAAGCAAGTACCCTTTGATCATCCCTTGTGGGTACTCTACTCCTCAGGCACA
Source organism: Anaerolineales bacterium (assembly GCA_020432765.1). Taxonomy (GTDB): domain Bacteria; phylum Chloroflexota; class Anaerolineae; order Promineifilales; family Promineifilaceae; genus JAACFF01. The sequence goes on from JAGRDI010000245.1 coordinate 921, forward strand.
ACCGGCTTACCCAAACCAATTGTGCATGGGCATGGCGGCAATTTGCTGGAACATGCCAAAGAAACGACACTGCATAATGACTTGAAGCCAGCAGATCGTTTCTTCTGGTACACAAATACCGGCTGGATGATGTGGAATTATTTGCTCGGCAGCATGTTAACAGGCAGTACGGCCGTTCTTTACAATGGCAGTCCCGGTTATCCCTCGCTTGACCGTTTATGGAGTCTGGCAGAACGCAGCCGCATAACCTATATGGGGCTCTCGCCCGCCTTCTTAACTGCCTGCATCAAAGCAGGCTTAACGCCAAACCAATCCTATGATCTCACGTCCATCCGCACGATTGGTTCAACTGGTGCGCCTCTGCCGGTTAGTGCCTTTGAATTCGTCTACGACCACGTGAATGCCGATTTAGCAGTGGAATCACTCAGCGGCGGCACAGATTTATGTACCCCTTTTGTCGGCGGCGTGCCCATTCACCCCGTTTATGCTGGTGAAATTCAAGGTGCTTCGCTGGGCGCCAAAGTCGAAGCTTATAATGCTGCTGGTGAACCTGTGATTGAAGAGGTTGGCGAATTGGTTATTTCCGCGCCCATGCCTTCCATGCCAATCAAGTTTTGGAACGACCCGCACAACGGCCGTTACAAAGCCAGCTATTTTGAAATGTATCCCGGTGTGTGGCGACATGGGGATTGGATCAAGTTTAATGATGATGGCAGTTGTGTGATCTACGGCCGTTCCGATTCCACCATCAATCGCAAAGGCATCCGCATGGGAACCAGCGAGATATATGCCTGTGTCGAAGCCCTCGAGGCCGTTATCGACAGTCTCGTCGTCGATCTCGAAATGCTTGATCGCGACTCCTTCATGCCCCTTTTTGTGATTCTTGCCGGTGGCCGCACGCTCGACGAAGCGCTCAAACAAACCATCATCCACAAACTACGCACCGATCTTTCGCCGCGCCATGTCCCCAACGAAATTTACCAGGTACAAGCAATCCCTTACACATTAAGCGGCAAAAAACTGGAAATACCCGTGAGACGTATTTTATTAGGCCAACCAGTTAGCCAAGCTGTCGATCCGGGCGCTGTCCGTAACCCTGAATCCCTCACATTTTTTATCGAACTTGCCGGACAATTTGCCCAAAATAAACTATAATACCCGGCATGTGAATTACACAAGACTTCAAACACCATGCAGTGACAGATCACAGAGAAAATCTGCACTGCAACTGACAATCTGTAGGAGGATTTTCATGAAACGACCATTCGCAGCAACCCTTTTAGCCGTCATCGCCGTCTTTGCCGGTATTGTCGCGGTCTTCGATACAATTCGTTATCTTGGCATTTTGCCGGCAGCCACCTTTGGCTCCCTCAATTTTTATGGAGGCAATCTATTCGGTGCTTTGCTGGCTGGTGTCGTCGCCCTCATTTGGTTTGGGGTTGCCGCCCAAATTTGGCGGCTGGATCCACGTGGTTGGGTATTTATGGTCGCCATCGCCACCATTTACATCATTTTCGACCTCGCCGCCGTACTATTTGGCAATCCGTTTTATTCGTTAGGCAGTTCATTCTGGATTACCTTGTTAGCACTTGTGCTTGGTTTGCTGCCTGGCACCAAAGCTGCCTTTGGACAATCTTGACCCTTAAAAAACCCGGTTTTTGAAAAACCGGGTTTCTCATCCCCGTTTCAACCATTTCTTAACCAAAACCGAACCAAAACCGAACCATTTTCTAACCAAAACCGAACCATTTAGAGCAGTTTTTCTGTTACAATATGAGTTGCGAGTTAGTTCAACTTGACTTCTCATTGTTGGGACTAACTTGAATATGATCAGATTGATGATTTAAATCTCTATAACTTAATCAAGAAAATTTTATATACCAGCCCAAAAATTCCTGTAAAAATGACTTGATTGCAACTCGCAAAATAAGGAGGTGCTTGACAAAAAAATTTTTAGCTAGCCAATGGTTACTGTTCTTTGTAAAAATTAACCACCTGGAGGAATTTTAAATGCGAAAACGCAATGCGTTAGTTTTAATTGGTATATTTATCTTTGTTCTTGTTTTGGGAAGCATTCCCACTACATTTGCTTCTAGTGTCCCCGAAGCGCCCCCACAAGCAGATGCTGCAACCGCTGCGGCACGTATAGCAGCAGACAGCAATGGCACGGCCGAAATTAGCCGTGACAGTTCAACGGGGGTAGCCGACTTTGTGACCTTTGCTCCTGGCTCACTCAATGTTGCCGGTGCGTCAGCCGAAGCACAGGCTCAATCCTTTTTTAATACGTATGGTGCCTTATTTGGCATTGAAGATGCGAGCGCACAATTAGAATTGGCGAAAACACAAACCGATGTTATCGGCGGCACACATCTCACCTACAATCAAGTCGAGCGTGGTGTGGCAGTCTATGCAGGTATCGTCAAAGCGCACTTTAACGCCGATGGCCAACTTCACGCCGTTAATGGCGAATTTGTCCCCAACATTAAAGGCAGTGCAGCCCCTAAATTATCTGCTGATGATGCTGCCGCCATCGCCATAGCTGAAGTTTCTGCCCAAAACAGTAATGCAGCAGCCACCCGCTTCACTGATTTAAGCAGTTCTTCTGTCGCTTATGCAGCTGTTAACAACACCCTCAACTTCTACAACACAGGAATCGTGCAAGGTATAGCCGGCACGACTATATTGACCTATCAAGTTGAAGTGACCAACGGCAACAATGTACGTGAATTCGTATTCGTTGATGCCGCCAACGGCCGCATTGTCGAACAATTCAGCGGCGTTCACGAAGGTGCGGGCGCAGACCGTGAAATCTCCGAATCTAACCTGGCCAATGTCGTTTGGGATGAAAGCAATGGCGATCCCGATCCAATTACCCCAGGTTGGGCCGGTGGCACAGTTCAGCAGGTGACCGACTGGCAAAACGAAATCGACGGTTCCAAAGAATCCTACAATATCATCGACAATATGGTTGGGTACTCTTCTTATGATAATGCCGAAGCAACCATGCGCACCGTCAATAACGATCCGGGTATTTCCTGCCCCAATGCCAACTGGAACGGCATCAGCACCAATTACTGTTCTAACGTAACAGGTGACGATACAGTTTCTCATGAATGGGGTCACGCTTACACCGAATATACTCACAATTTAGTGTATGCCTGGCAGCCCGGTGCTTTAAATGAATCTTACTCCGACATTTGGGGCGAGATTGTTGACCTCATAAACGGCCGTGGCAGCGATGACAACGGCATGCGCACAGATGGCAATTGTTCCACCAATGTTTATGATCCCACCGGCAATGGTGGCCCAGATACAACCTGGCGCTGGCTCTCCGGTGAGGACGATCCCGCTTTTGGTGGCGCTATTCGTGATATGTGGAATCCCACCTGCCATAACGATCCCGGCAAAGTCAGTGACTCTCAATATTGGTGTGCATCTGGCGACGGCGGTGGTGTACATACCAACTCTGGTGTACCTAACCATGCCTTTGCATTGATTGTTGACGGTGGTACCTACAATGGCCAAACTATCAACGGAATCGGCCTGGACAAAGCAGCCTACATCTACTGGCAATCCCAATTTGCTTACCAAACTATAACCAGTGACTTCGTTGATCATGCTTCAGCTTTGGCTGCTTCTTGCCAAGATTTGAAAGGCAACGCTTCCCTCACCGGCTTGAGCACATCAAGCACGCCTGGTGCAGTGATTCCGGCCATCACCCAAGCTGATTGTGATGAACTCGACAAAGCAATTGTGGCTGTAGAATTTAATGTGGAACCCACCCAATGTGGTTTCGAACCCGCCTGGACCGAAGCACCTCCCTTGTGTGACGGGCAAGGCAATGGCACTGTGTTATCCATCGAATCCCAAGATTGGGAAAGTGGTCAAGGTGCCTGGACTTTCGATACACACGACATCGCCAATCCGGGTTCATTTGACAATCCAGACTGGACAATTGTAGGCAGTTTACCTCAATCCCGCCCGGGTTCAGCCATGTATGTTGAAGACAGCATCAACCGCGGTGCCTGTACGCCAGCAGACACGGTCGCTGGTGCCTTGAATCTGGATAGCCCAATCATTTCACTGCCAGTAACGGCCGAAGTGCCACGCGTGGCTATCGACCATTTAGTATCCACCGAAGTTGGTTGGGATGGCGGTAACCTTAAGATTAGTGTCAATGGTGGTGCCTGGACAGTCGTTCCCGATTCTGCTATTGAAGTTAATGGCTACTTCGCACCCGGCGCCATCAACGGTGGCGGCAATGACAATCCATTAGCCGGCCAAGAAGGCTGGACTGGTGGCGGTCAAGGTGAAGTATCCACTGGCTGGGGTCAAACTCAGGTGAACCTGACTGGCATTGCTGCGGCGGGTGATGATATCCAACTGCGTTTTGATATGGGTCTAGACGGCTGTAATGGCGTCGATGGCTGGTATGTAGACGAAGTTCAAGTCTATTCCTGTGAAGATGAAGTTGTCGGCCAATACTGTGGCAACGGTGTCCTCGATGCAGGCGAAACCTGTGACGATGCCAACACCGACAACGGCGACGGCTGTTCCGATATCTGCCAGGTAGAAGATGGCTGGACTTGCACCGACCCAACAGAAGGTGATCCGAACGGCACAAATGCTGTGGGTGATTGGAGCTTTGAAGCCGGCGCCCCCGGCAATCCATTCTGGACAGAATCCAGCACTGCGAATCCTTGGCCTGGCTTCCCGTTCTGTAGCGCAGCCAATGGCTGCCCAGCAGCGGGTGTAACCGCCACGGGTGACTGGGCAGTTTGGATTGGTGGCAGTTCGGCGGGTGTTACCAGCAATGTGAACCAAAGTATTACCATTGCTCCAACAGCAACTGATTTAACCGTAGAAGTACTGCGTGGCATTTGTGATGATGCCAGTGACACCTTACATGTCAGCCTCGACGGTTCCGACATTGGGACGGTTACTTGCGATGGCGTAGATGGTGATTTTGTACAACAAACCTTCGATCTGACAGGGGGTGGCTACAACGATGGTGGCACTTATGATTTAGACATCGGTGGCACAGTTGGTGGTACCAATGGCACACATACAAACTTCTTTGTGGATGATGTTACGGTTTATGACAATGTCCCCACAAATGGTGGGCCCAGCGTCTGTACACCTGTTAACACCGGGCCATGGGCTTGTAACAGTGGCGCAGAAGAATTCGAGAATGGCATTCCCACGGGCTGGACATTAGTCGATAATAGTTCACCAGCCAATCCATGGGTGACAACGGCCGATACTGGTGCTTGTTCTATCTTTGGCACCCCACTAGGCAACAACACACCGGGTTCTGGCGGGGCAGCTTGTATTTCATCTGATTATGCCGGCAGTGGTTCATTGACAGACAGCTACTTATGCAGCCCGTCAATTGATTTGTCCACGGCTACGGCCGCATCATTTGACTTTGATTTCTTCTTCGACGGCCGTTACTGGACGGGTGCTAATGATGTTGAAATTGTTGCCAGCACCGCTGGTCCCAACGGGCCTTACGATGTTCTGACAACCTATACGCAAGACCCAACTGGGCCTGATATTAGCAGCTCAGAATCAATCGATCTGAGTGCTTATCTGGGCAATAGTGACGTGACCGTCTGTGCGCGTTACTACAGCGGCTGGAACTATGCTGCCCAAATTGACAATGCGGCCGTTTCCTGTGAAGTTTCTACCTCGTTGTACTGCAATGGTCCAACAGTTGGCTTTGAAGACGGTGCTTTCCCATCTGATTGGTCTACCACCTCCAATGCTGTTCCGGCTGGTCAATGGGTGGTCTCAATGGATAACAGCAGTCCTTTCTTGCCTATCCCTCCAGCACCTGAAGGTGTCTACTACGCTTCAGCCAACGATGATTTACCCGGTAATGTCGGTAGTGACGGCAGCGTAGATTATCTCTACACCAACGTCATTGACCTCTCTTCTGGTACAGGAACATTGGACTTCCAATATTACTACGACGGCAACTGGGGTCATTTGGCCGGTGTGCAGGTTAGCCCCGATGGTGGCACGACTTGGGATCCGGAAATCAGTGTTCCCGAAGGCGATGTCTGGCAGAGCTACTCACTCGACTTGAGTGCCTATGCTGGCAACAACAATGTGATGGTACGCTGGCACTCTGATGATGGCGGCGGTTGGGCCGGAGGTTATGGTGTTGACGACATCAACCTGACCTGTGGGCAAGCAACCGCACCCGACATCGACGTTGCTCCGACAGCGCTTAGCTCCACGCAAGCGCCGGATGAGTCAACCAATGACAGCTTCGACATCAGCAATGTTGGCGACGCTGACCTCAATTGGTCCATATATGAGGCTAATGTAGCTCCCATTTATGGGCCGGATGTTGTCACTGACCAGGTAACACGCCAAGGAACGACCACAGCAGCAGCAGATGCGGTGCGTGCGAAATTCAGCCATGCACCAGATGTTGATGTTGTGAACGATGGCGGTTTTGAAGCTGGTGCGTTCGGTGGCACCTGGGTTGAATCCTCCACGAACTTTGGTACCCCAATTTGTGATGTGGGTAGCTGTGGCACAGGCACTGGTACAGGGCCGCACAGCGGCTCCTATTGGACTTGGTTTGGCGGCATCAGTACCTATGAAGAAGGCTCCGTCTCCCAAGATGTGACCATCCCCGGAGGCACGGCTACGCTCACTTTCTGGTTAGAGCAAATCGTTTGCGACAGCGCTGCCGACTACATGGAAGTCACCATTGACGGCAATCAGGTATTCCTCACAGATGGCAGCAGTACTTTGTGTGGGCAGTTTGGCTATACGCAGCAATCTGTCGATGTAAGTGCATATGCAGATGGCGGCACCCACACCCTGGCCTTCCACTCCGAAATCTTCGCCAATAATGGTGGCGGCAGCAACTTCTTTGTGGACGATGTCATGCTGGATGCTGCGGGAGAACCAAGTGCCTGTGATGTCGCCAGCGATATCCCATGGGCCACGATTTCGCCAATGAATGGCACAACAGCTCCTGCGGGCACGGATCCTGTAACCGTGACCTTTGACTCCACCGGACTCGCAGTTGGCACATACACGGGTAAAGCGTGTATTGAAAGCAACGATCCGGATGAACCACTGGTTGAGGTTGACTTGGAGCTGATTGTAGAAGAAGAAACCGCAATTGCGCTGAATGGCCTTGATGTCGGCAATTCTTCTGCTGTAGTTGTTGGTATTGTATTTAGCTTGATGGCAGTTCTGTTGGCTGGCACATTGATGGTGCTCCGTCGTCGGACCCAGTAAGTTATCAAGGATGGTGTGGACACATAAAAGTGTCTCGCGCTAGATTTAATTAGTGAAATCCCCGTCGGATTGGCTCCGGCGGGGATTTTTTGTTTGTTAATGCGCCTAATCAATACTCATTTTTTTGCTATAATCCGAAAAAATCGACACAATGCAAAAATATAATAAGGGGTGCAATGATGTATAAACCAGTTTTGAAATGGATTTTTCTATTAACCGGCTTGCTGCTGATTACGACAACAGTTATGGCAAAAACGGCCGTGACCACCACCAACGACGTGATGAGCAGCAAAGCAGATCTTCTCACTCAAATCGATGCCGACAGCGAACGTACAACCTACATAGTGGTTCTGTATGACACGCCATTGGCCAGTTATCGCGGCGATTTGCCCGGACTGGCAGCCACACATCCAGCAACCCGTGGTGAAGCCAAACTCGATGCAAAGTCGGCAGACAGTCAGGCCTACCTGACTTATCTAGATGCACAGCGTACAGCCGCGATTACCGAAGCCAGCCAGACAGTTGGTCGTCCACTTGATATTCAGTATGAATACAAAGCGACAATCAATGGCTTTGCCACAATGATGAACAACACTGAAGCGGCTGCCGTACAAGCGTTAGACAGCGTCTGGTTTGTAGAAGAAGAGAAAATCTCTACTCCCATGACCGATGCCGGCCCAGATTGGATCAATGCAGATGATATATGGGCCGGTGTAGGAACCCTATCCGGTACATACGGTGAGGGCATCATTGTAGGCATCATCGATACCGGCATTGATCCCTGGAATCCCTCATTTGCAACCACCGGTGACGATGCTTATACACACACGAACCCGCTTGGCTCAGGCAATTATCTGGGCGTCTGCGATCCGGCCAACGTTGTGCCGCCGCCAGGAGCAGTGGCCTATGATCCCACCTTCCCCTGCAACGACAAATTGATTGGTGTATGGGGCTACATCGCTTCAAACGCCAGTCCACGCGATACAGACGGCCATGGCTCACACACAGCCAGCACCGCTGCGGGTAACTTTGTTAATGACACCAACATCACCACACCAACCGACGTTTACACGGCGACAATATCCGGAGTAGCTCCACATGCCAACATCATTGCTTATGATGGCTGCATTGATGACGGCGGTTGTCCGGGTGCATCACTGAATGCTGCCCGCGATCAGGCGCTCATGGATGGCGTTGATGCCATCAATTATTCTATTGGCTCATCCGCACCAACGGGCGACCCGTGGTCTGATTCGGAAAGCTTGCAATGGTTAGCACTGCGCGATGCCGGCGTATTTGTGTCCACATCGGCAGGCAACAGCGGACCAGGATCTGAGACCATCGGCTCACCTGGCGACATTCCCTGGATTACCACGGTAGGCGCCAATAGTCATGCTCGCGCCTTTTTGACCTCAATCATCCTAGACAATGGTGTAGATACACCTGTTATGCTCGACGGCTTCGCCATGACCAGTGGCTACGGGCCTGCACCTGTCGTTTATGCGGCTGATTATCCGCCCTTTGGGGATGATGCACGGCTGTGCGCAGATGGGGTTTTTGCACCGGGCACATTTAGCGGTGAAATAGTCGTGTGTGAACGGGGTATATACGGCCGTGTCGACAAAGGGCAAACAGTTCTTGATGGCGGCGCAGGTGGTTACATTCTAGCACAACCCGAGGCGGAAGGAGGCGGCCCCGGTTCCTTAGCCACCGATCCGCATGTACTGCCCGCCATTCATATCACCTATGATGATTATATGGCCTTGCAAAATTATGTTGGTTTAACAGGCTCCGCAAATGGTACCATTAGTGGCGCCACGCAAGATGTGGATGCCGTCCATGGCGACATCATGGCGGCATTTAGTTCACGCGGACCAAACCGCTCCATACCCGACATCATTGTGCCCAGTGTGACGGCTCCCGGTCGTGCAATTTGGGCGGCTTATCATCAAGGCGATGGCGGCGACGGTGATTTCACTTTTAATGTGATTCAAGGCACGTCTATGTCCAGCCCGCATGTGGCTGGTGCGGGTGCGCTCATGAAGGCGCTGCACCCCACATGGACACCCGCAGAAATTCAATCGGCTCTCATGACCACAGGCCGTATAACCGTGTTAAATGACGACGGCATTGAGCCTACCACGGCAAATGTATTTGACATTGGCTCAGGCCACATTGACCTGGCAAAAGCTGGTTTAGCAGCACTTCTCTTTGATGAAACC
>JAGRDI010000245.1:10504-18802 GCA_020432765.1 Anaerolineales bacterium
CGTACAGCGAGCCGTCCAGGTGACACACACGGCGGCGGCTCGATGACCTGGAACGCTACCTATGTTGGTGCGGGGGCGGCAACCATCACACCCAACCAAATCACGCTCAATCCGGGCGAGTCGGTTTCCTTTGATGTTGATCTGGATGTGTCTGCATTAGCGGCAGGGCAGTGGCATTTTGGTCAGGTGATTTGGACCGAAGATAGCAGCGATGCCCCCGAGGCGCATTTGCCGGTAGCGGTGTATCTGTCTCCACCAGACATTGAGGTTGATCCGGAGCAAATAGAAAGCACGCAGCCTGCCGGAACGGCCGTTGACAAAACGCTAACCATTAGCAACAACGGTGCCATTGATCTTAACTGGACCATCGAAGAAGCCCAAGCAGCATTCAATGGTGGTGGCACACCAGTCGTCTTTTGGGATCAACCCAGCCTGGGTGGCAGCGGCATTGTGAGCACATATTTCACAGATAACAACGGGGGCACTTACTCGGCTGCCGATTTCAAAGTCTCCTTTAACACACAAGTCACTGAGATTTATACGCCCGGCTTCATCAATGGCGCGAATCTGGATGATGCGACGCAGTTAACCTGGTTTGTCTATGCAGATGACGGTGGCGAGCCAGCCGGACAACCTGAGGATGGGGGCGGCACTGAATTTTGGACATTCTCTACAACACCCACAGCCACTGGCGTGGATGTTAGCGATGATGCCATTACACTTGATCTGCTGGCAGCAGGCGCACCGGCTCTGGATTTGACACCAGGCACTTACTGGCTCGTTGTGTTTCCCGATATCGACACCATCACATATGGCCGTTGGAATTGGTTCCAGGCAAACCAGGTTAATGCAGAGGCGGTCTTGACAGATCCAGGCGGTAATTTTGGCTCACCAGATCCAAGTTGGACAAAATTCAGTGATGTTGGGTTATCATTTACCGATGTGGCCTTCACATTGACAGGTATCGTCGATTCCGGCTGTGATAATCCCAGTGAGGTATCCTGGATCACCACTATAAACCCGGCCAATGGCACCACAGCGCCACAAAGCAGCACTCAGGTAGATGTCACACTGGATGCAACCGGCCTGACACCCGGCATTTACAATGCAGCCCTTTGCGTCAACAGCAATGATCCCGATACACCACAAGCAGCCGTGGCAGTTGAATTGGTCGTGTTGGCTTCGGCGCCATTGATCGATGTTATGCCAGACAGCCTTGCCAGTACGCAACCACCCAATATCACTACAGACAAAACGTTGACACTAAAAAATGTGGGGTCAGCACCGTTAACCTGGACTGCCTATGAAGCACAATCATTAACGACACCAGACGAAATAGTGTCCGATCCATTGGCAAAGCAGGATACTGGTGCAATTCGACAACAGGCAGCGGTTACCACTGAACCGCATGTTGCAGCAGCCCATGTGCCATCTGCTGTGCTTTATGACCAGACAGCCAATATTACAACGAGCGGCTTTAACTCGCAGGAATATTCCCCCGGCAATGCGGCGTTTACCAATCAAGGAGCCGATGACTTTGTGATTCCGGTTAGCGATGGTGCCTGGGTGATCGAATCGGTGGAAGCACCCGGTTTTTATGCCAATGGTACTAATAATGGCCCCGCCTCAATTGTCAATGTCTACATCTACGCTGATGGCAGCGGTTCACCAGGCGCAGCAGTTTATACGGGCGATGGTCTCACGCCCACTTCATCAGCATCTGGCACGCTTATTGTGGACCTACCGACAGATGTAATCTTGCCCGCAGGGACATATTGGGTATCGGTGCAGGCGGATATGAACTTTAGTCCATTTGGGCAATGGTTCTGGTTCATGAGTTCAGTGCAAACAAACAGCGCAGCAGCATGGCGTAATCCCGGCAATGGCTTTGGCTCTGGATGTACAACTTGGACCGATGTTACGGCTTGTGGTGCTTCGCAACCAGATTTTGCTTTCCGCTTAAACGGCCGTATCGCGGCAAGCTGTGATCTACCTGGTGATATTCCGTGGGCATCTGTATCGCCGACCAATGGCGTGACCGCAGCAGGTGAGCAAACAGATGTCGTAGTGACATTCGACTCCACAGGTTTATCTAACGGCGTCTATGAAGGCACATTATGTTTCACCAGTGACGATCCGACCAATCCACTGGTCGAAGTGCCACTCACACTGACTGTTGACGCCAGTTGTACCGCGATCTCCCTTGTTGCGCCCCAGCTGAGCAATTCTCTAAGCGGCAGTGATATGATATTAAATTGGAACGGTGATGCCGCCAATTTGGGTGGCTATGATATTCACCGTAGTGGTTCACCTTACTTCACGCCAGGCGGTGCCAATCTGATAGCCGGCACACGACCACCCGGCACCACAACGTATACAGACATGAATGTGCTTGCCCCACCCCCGTTTAGCAGCTTCTATCTTGTGAATGCGTTGAACTGCGATGTGAGCGCAACGGCCGTTTCCAATGAAGTCGGTGTTTTCAGCTTTAAGGTCGAACCGGGAACTCCCTAATCACAAAATTCGGGGTTGACAATGGGCGCTTCTCTTTGCTAAGATAAGCGCCAACTAAATACAAAAAGCTTTGATGGGGATATGTTGTGAGATATCCATGGTACTCAGAGAGCGATGACACAGCTGCAACATCGTTACCGTGACCTGATAACGACACCTCTGAGCTGAACGGTGAACTGTTTTTCTGACATATTAGCCGACTTCCGGGTACGCCCGTTACAGCGTATAGGTTTAGACAAAAACAAGTTTTTGTGAAAACAAGTTTTTGCCAGACCGCAAGAGTTCGGCAATCGTCGTAATCAGTTAAGCTGCCAAACCTGTCATACCTGCGAAGGCAGGGATCCACTGGTGGACACCCGCCTTCGCGGGCATGACATTCAGAGAGACTTGGTAGTTACCCGATTGCTGATAAATGGTGGTGGTACCACGAGATGGTTTATACAAGCCCTCGTCCTCCAAAAGAGGATGAGGGTTTTTTATTGCGTACTACGGATATCGTAAGGCGCTTATGGCCCTCGTCCTCCAATCTGAGGACGGGGCTTTTTGTTTTATGGCAACAGCCAGGAGGTTTTACTATGGAAAAAATTCGGACGATTGAAGCGCAAACACATGTCGGACAGCATGTACGTCTGCAAGGATGGCTGCACAATGTGCGGCGCATGGGTGGCATCAGTTTTGTGGTACTGCGTGACGGTTGGGGCACGATACAGGCAGTGACAGAAAATGAAAATGACCTGGCTCCTCTGGCAGATTGTGGCTTGGAATCGGTGATTAGCATGGAAGGAGTGGTAACGGCCGTTTCCCAGGCACCCAATGGTATCGAAATCCACCAACCACAATTCAGTGTCATCACACCAATCAACGAACACCCACCCATCCCTTTGAATAAACGCCAAATCAAAGCGGGACTCCCAACCCAGCTAGACCATGCCGTGGTTGTCAACCGGCATCCGCAGCGGCAGGCGGTATTCCGTCTGGCAGCGGGTGTAATGGCTGGTTTTCGTGCGACACTCAATGACATGCAGTTCACCGAAGTGCAAACGCCCAAAATCGTGGCATCGGCAACCGAAAGCGGTTCAAATGTGTTTAAGCTAGATTACTTTGGGCGCGATGCTTTTCTGGCACAAAGCCCCCAATTCTATAAACAGATCATGGTCGGTGTTTTTGAACGTGTCTTTGAGGTAGGGCCGGTTTTTCGCGCTGAACCGCACGACACCAGCCGCCATGTGAATGAATATGTGAGTTTGGACGTGGAGTTTGGTTTTATCGACAATCATTTCACGGTGATGGCGCTTCTGCGCGAGGTGATCGCGGGCATTTTCGCGAACTTGCAGGCAAATTACCAGACTGAATTAGAATTGCTGCAAGTTAATCTGCCAATGGTGCCACAAGAAATTCCACACATTCACTTTGCCGCAGCCCAAGAGTTAATCTGGCAGTTACATGGCGAGGATGTACGCGGTGAGCCGGACTTGTCGCCACAAGATGAACGCTGGTTGGGTGCATGGGCACAGCAAGAACATGGCAGCGACTTTTTGTTTGTGACCGGTTATCCGATGGGGAAACGGCCGTTTTATACCCACGCCGATCCACAAAACCCAGCCTACTCAAACTCATTCGACCTGCTCTTTCGCGGCACAGAATTAGTCACTGGCGGCCAGCGTTTGCACCTCTATCCAGACTATCTGGCCGCATTAGCGCAAGCTGGTTTACCTGAAGAACCGTTTGAGACCTATTTAGAGGCGTTTCGTTATGGCATGCCGCCACATGGCGGTTTTGCAATTGGCCTGGAACGACTGCTCATGCAGTTATTGGGATTGTCAAATTTGCGTTTGGCGACGCTTTTCCCGCGTGATATGACACGGCTAACACCTTGACAATCAGATACCATATTCAGGTTGATTTCATTGGCAGATTCTGCAAAAGACAGTAAATTAACTATAAATGATCTTTCTACGGAGACCATATGAGCTTTACACACACCTTTTGACTAAGCTCATGTCAAAGCCAATAGATGAATAAAAACTGTAGCGCGATTTGGTAAGTCGATACGCGCTTTACCAAATCGATTTACATATGAGGCGATTTATGGAAGATGCCACAAATGAATTAATTAATAGTTTTAGCGGATGGTCAATTTCGAATATACCCAATTTTGGTTTACGTTTGGTCGGGGCAATCTTGCTGCTTCTGATTGGCAGGTGGCTTGCCAAATGGATTGTACGTTGGGCGGATCGCTTTTTCAAACGCACCGAACTTGATGAAACTTTAACAACATTTTTTGATAAGCTCATCTATTTCAGCCTTTTGGCCATCTTGGTCATTGCGGCTCTCAATCTGTTGGGGTTCGAAACCAGTTCGATTGTTGCAATTCTAGCTGCCAGTACCTTGGCCATTGGTTTAGCCTTGCAAGATTCATTAAGCAATTTGGCCTCCGGGATATTGATTATTATTTTACGGCCGTATCGTGTCAAAAATCTAGTTGATATCAGCGGTGAGATAGGTTATGTGGAAGAAATTCGTTTCTTCCATACAGTCTTACGCACCCCTGATAATAAAATCTTGTTCATTCCCAACAGCGATGTGATGGATAACAACATCATTAATTATTCGGAAATGGACTGGATTCGCCTCGACCTCACCTTTGGGATTGGTTATGACGATAATTTGCTGCAGGCCAAACAGATATTGGAGGGCATTATTGCCGACGACAAACGTATCGCTGTCGACCCTGCACCAGTGGTAGCAGTGCGTGAGTTAGGTGACAGCAGTGTCAATTTTGCGGTACGGCCGTATGTCAAAGAACAAGATATGATACAGGTCGCGTTTGATCTGACTGAACAAGTCAAGCTGCAATTTGACGCCAATGGCATTAGCATTCCTTTCCCACAACGGGATGTGCATTTGATACAGGCCGTATAAAAGGGACACGGAGGATCATGGAGAATAAGGAGAATATGCTCCAAAAACTCTCCATGTCACTATCATGAACGAAACGGCCGTATCCCGACGCACTGAAATTATCTTAATCAGCTTGCTGCTCATTGCAGCGGCCGTTTTGCGTATGGGATGGCCAGGGCTGACTGAATTCAAGGCCGATGAAGCACGTTTGTTAGCATTGGCCCTAGACATGGCTGAGGGGCAATTTGCGCTGCGCGGCATCAGCAGTTCGGTCGGTTTCCCCAATTTCCCTGCCAGCGTCTGGATTTATTCCATTCCACTCTTCGTCTGGCCGCATCCCTATGCCGCGACCATTTTTACAGGTCTATTGAATACGGCAGCTATCGCCGCCAGTTACTGGTTTGTGCGTCGTTATTGGGGCATCTCTGCCGCCTTAGCCGCCACACTCATGTTGACCGTAAGCCCATGGGCGATCATTTTTTCGCGCAAAATTTGGGCCCAAAATTTGCTGCCTTTGTTCATTGTGGGTTGGGCAATTGGGGCAGCACTGGCTTTTGTTGAACGGCGACAAAAATATATCTGGCTGCATTTTGTGTGCCTGGCGCTGTCTGTGCAAATTCACCTGGCCGCAATAGCCTTAGTGCCAGTGACAGTTATCCTACTAATCATATTTTGGCAGCGTGTTTCCTGGAAATCTGTGTTAATCGGTGCTCTTTTGGCAGCATTCACCATAGTACCATTTCTCACTTATATTGGACGCACTTGGCAGCAAACCGGTATCCCGCCGGGGCTGCCATCCGGCACAATAAGCGCTCTCACATTAGATGCGTTTAACTTGACAACAATGCTGAGTCTGGGCACAAATATCCATTCTTTAGCCGGGCCAGAAGCCTTCCGTGTTTACCTCACACAACTACCACCAATGACGTGGGTGTATGTTATTTGGGCAAGCCTGATTCTGGGTGGGATTGCCTTATTTATAGGCCGTCTATTTGTACAGTGGGAGCATCGCGCCACCCAGGTGGGATTGATTGTGCTGCTCTGGCTGCTTGTACCCCCCTTGTTCTTCCTCTGGCACAGCACACCCGTATTTTTGCATTATTTTATTGCTACTTTGCCGGCGCAATTTATTCTGGCGGGGGTAGCATTTAGTTGTATTGCGTATGGCGTACGGCGTATTTGGCCGCAGAGTACGCCACACGCCATACGCAATATACACATTCTTAGCTGGAGCGTTTTGTTGACAACAGCCATTTTCCAGCTTTTCGCTATTGTCTCCTTACTCAACTTCGTTAGTACAACCAACACACCTGCGGCAATGGGCACACCATTGGCGTTCAAGCTGGCGGCTGTGGATGAAGCCAAACAGCTGCTGGCAGAAACAAACGCCCGGGAGATTTTAGCCGTTGGGCCCGGCGAATTCCCCAAGGTTGATGACTTCCCGGCAGTTTATGCTGTCTTACTGCGCGATACGCCACATCGTTTTGTTGACAGCCGTCGTGATGCACTGTTCCCGGCGCAAGATGCTGTTGTGCTTTTGGACGGCAAGGAGATGGGGAATGTGTGGACAGGGGATTTGTATTTGGATACGGTTACTTCGGCCTCGCTCAGCACAAGCGTATCCATCACAGAATTCCCGCTGCGACCGGGCGAAGGCTCATTATATGTTCTGTCTTTGCCGGGCGATGCGAAACCTGCACCGGAAACGGCCGTTGAGCCGCCGATTTTATTAGCGAATTGGGTCAATTTATTGGGTCATGATGGGTTAGAGATTGTGGAGGGAGAAACGGCCGTATGGCAGGTGCATTGGCGCACGGGTGACAATCCCGATCCCGCAGGCTATCAATTCTTCAACCATTTGATCGATAGCAATGGTGAGCGCATCAGTCAACTAGATGCCCCTGCCTTTGCACCTAATCAGTGGCGTGCAGGTGACATACTCATCAGTCGCTTCTTGCTACCCATGCCAGAATCAATCATAGAACCATTAACAATGCGCACGGGTATGTACCAATATCCCTCTCTAGAAAATGTGCCGCTGCTGGATGTGGCTGGTAATCCTTACAACGATGCAGCCGAATTCCAAATTCAGGATGAAGAATAAAAGTCTGGGATTTATGGGATTTGTGGAGTTAGCAATCCTGAAAATCTCCCAATTCCTGATAATGGTTTATGTGACAAATATATCGGCAAGGGATAGTTTAAAGTCAGGCAGCACATCTTCAACAGTTAAAATGTCATCACCTTCAAACTCAACAGAATCGGTTGTGGAACGGAAGGCAGCGACTGATTTTGTGTCCGGTTCAACAACCAACACAACCCGAACGCCGGCATCAAAATAATCGCGCAGCTTACGCCGAATCTCACTCCAGCGATCATATGGCGACATAATTTCAACCACCAGTTCCGGCGCCACATCCAGAAAATCATCCGGCGTGGCCTGGGCAAGCCGTTCAGTGGAGATATACAACACGTCAGCAGCGCGAATTGTATCGGGGTTACGGCACACGTATATGCCCGTTTCACCATTCATGACAACCCCAAGCTTGTGGGTCAATACATGCTGTTGCAAAAAGTGAGTCAAAAGGCTTTCTATGATGCCATGCTCTATTTTGGTCGGACTGATGCGTATAACCCTCCCCTCAATAAGTTCACTAGGGCCAATATCCCCCATTTCTAGCAGCTCTTGTCCTGTAATGAGTTTTTCTGATTTTTCCTGTTTTTGAGGTGTAATGACTTCTGCAACCATAAGGTTATCCTCTTTTTGCATTGGTGACGGCCGTTTGCAAAACAAATTAGGGCTTCGGGATTTCAAGGGTTGATGGCTAATATTGCGTATTTCGTATTGCGTATCCATGGAGTGTTACGTAATACGCAGTACAG
>JAGRDI010000246.1 GCA_020432765.1 Anaerolineales bacterium
GTGTGTATTCAGTAGAGTTGTCGGCTAATTTTGTGGATAAAAATTGCCGGATGAGCATATGTAATGTGAATAATTGTTTTTCTTTATCTTGTTGAATTAACAAAGATTTATTGACTAAATCCAACAGGTCCGCAACCGTGGCACCGGTTACATGCTGCGCGGCTGTGGCTGAAAAATTACCTGAAAAGACAGCGAGTTGACGCAAGATTCTTTGCTGCATTGGTGTTAATCGCTGCCATGAGTAAGCAAACACGGCTTCAATGCTGCGGTGACGTGGTGCCATATCACGCAGGTTCGTTGATAACAGCGCCAAGCTGTGTTCGATTTCATTCACAATATCTTCAAAGGATAAAGTGCGTGTCCAGGCTGCAGCTAACTCCAGTGCCAGAGGAAGCCCTTGTACCAATTGACAAATACGCACAATTGCAGCTGTGTTTTGTGGCGAAAGTTCAGGTTCAAGTCGAATTTGACGAACACGTTGTATAAACAAATCGACAGCATCAAACGTTAAAATTTCGGCTAAGGTTAATTGTTTATCATCAACAAGATAGGGCAATCCGCCTATATCAATGAGCCATTCAGCACGAATGTTAAGGCGTTCACGGCTTGTTACAATTATTTTCAGTTCTGGGGCCGCTTTGAGCAGCGCAACGAGCAAATCTGTGCCCTCTAAAATATGCTCGAAATTATCGAGGATGAGCAGCATCTCTTTCTGGCTCAGGAAATTGATTAATTGTGACTTAGTCGATCCTGTTCCTAATGTCAGATTAAGGGCTTCTGCGATTGTTTCGGGTAGATATTTTTCTGATTGTAACCCTGCCAATGGCACAAACCATACGCCATGCCAAAATGTGTTGATTTGTTGACGAGCGGCGGCGAGTGCCAAGCGCGATTTGCCTACTCCCCCGGGGCCAAGCAAAGTCAGCAAGCGACAGGCTTGATTGTTGAGCCGTGTTTTAATTTGTTGTAATTCTGCTGTACGTCCAATAAATGCTGTTTGACTTGCAGGTAGATTATGTTTGGGAGATTGACTATATGTGTTTGTAACAGTGGCCTTGTGTGGCTTTGATGTGATTGCGCTGCTTTTTATTTGCTTGAAAAGCAGCTGCGTTTCGTCATCTGGTTCTACTCCCAATTCTGCGGACAGAATTGTGCGGCAGGTTTCATATTGCATAAGCGCTGCGTTACGCTGTCCATCTAGCGCGTAAAGCTGCATCAACTGACGATGGGTTGTTTCATAAAGGGGGTCGAGCGTGACTGAGCGCTGTGCATATGTGATGCCGTGTGTATATTGCTCACGCGATAAATGAAAGTTGATCAGTGTGTCTAAGGCCTCAATGGCCAATTGCGTGAGCTGTTCTTGTTCGATCAAAGCCCAGGCTTCAAAGTCCGCAGCTTGTCTTACATTGAAGCCGCTCAAAAAGGGGCCGCGATAAAGTTCAATCGCCTGGGCTAGTTGGACAGCGGTGCTGCGAGTGGAAGTGTTGTGCTGCTTACGACGGGCGCTGGCGATGCCTTGTGTAAAGGCGGCATAATCTACAAAGTTGTCGGCAGCATGGTTGAAGGCGATTGTGTAACGGTCGGTAATGATGTAGGAAGCTAATTGTTTGCGCAAACTGCTCAGAATAACGCTGAGATTGGCGAGAGCTTTGGTTTGTGGCGAATCACCCCAAAAGAGTGTGGCTAGTTGTTCACGGGAAAACGGCCGTTCATGGCAAGCGAGGTAGATCAACAAAGCATCCGCTTTGCGCGAAATAAATTTGTCGAGTGGACGGCCGTTTAATTTTATTTCGACACTGCCAAATAATCTTATATCCAGCATAGAAGCCTTGAATTGATCATTCTATAGTTTGACCTGCTTGTTTACTATAGAGTTTCTATAGAGTGTGCATTTATAGTCCCCATTGTAACAAGTAATTCGACTAGGAGACAAAAAAGTGATGGGTAGACAATATGCAGCTTATCTCTTGCGATTGTGGCGCGAAAAAGAAATCGGACAGTGGCGCACGATGCTTGTTAATGCGCAAACGGACGAACGTCGCCATTTCGCAGATTTAGCAGAAGCTGTGGAATTTTTAATGCGAAAACATTCGGTCGACTTGCTTGTCGAATTTGACTCAGACGAGCCAGATGATTCATTTGTAAGTTCTTAAATAACCGTTCGTTAGTAACGCAGCGAGTCAGGTTTGCAGCGACTGTTTGAGCGGGCTGGGCGACTAAAGTCGTTACTGCGAACTTATGCGTGAATCCTTACTAAGGTTCAATTTTTTTATTTAGCTTGTATCGAATGACTTACAAGCACCATTAATATCCAAAAGGAGTAGATCATGATGAAAAATGTATTTGGTAAATTATTATTGTTTGTTTTGGTAATGTCTCTTTTTCTTACAGCTTGTGAATTCAGCTCGGCAAATATCAAAGAGGTGCAGTTGGCTAAGGATAGTGCCGGCACGCAGTTAACCACAACCTTTGAACCCAACGACACCGTCTATGCATTAGTCACTTTGGCGAATGCGCCCGACAGCACACGTCTGAAAGCGATTTGGACGGCCGTTGATGTGGGCTCTGCCGCCGCAGCCAACACACTCATTGATGAGGTCAATTTAGAAGCAGGCGATGGCATTCATAATTTCAATTTATCCCCTTCCTCTCCCTTCCCGGCAGGTGACTATAAAGTTGATATTTATTTGAACGATGAACTCAATAAAACCTTGGAATTTACCGTGGCCGGCGAAGTGGCACAGGCTGCAGATACAAATGATACGGCCGTTGCAGAACCAACTGCCGCCCCAGAACCAACCGCGGAATCGGAACCCACAGCTGACAGCAGCGGGGCTGAAACCAGCGGCACAACAGACGGTGCAGTCAACACGCTGGAAGATGTACGCAACGCTACAGTTCGTATTGTGGCCTCAGGCAGCTTTGTCACCCCTGAAGATTTCTCAACAGTTTCTGTTGCTGGGCAGGGCTCTGGCTTTATCATTGACCCCGAAGGCATTGCTGTGACCAATAATCATGTTGTCACGGGTGCCGCCTTTTTGCAAGTGTACGTTGAAGGCGAAGACAGCCCACGGAATGCTAAAGTTTTAGGTGTTTCAGAATGTTCTGACCTGGCTGTGATTGATATTGATGGCGATGGCTTCCCTTATCTGACCTGGCATGAAGGTGACTTAAATGTTGGCCTGGACGTGTATGGCGCGGGTTTCCCTCTGGCCGGTAATACGGAATACACGCTGACACGCGGCATCATCTCTAAAGAAAAAGCAAATGGCGAGAGCAATTGGGCATCTGTGGACAGTGTGTTGGAACATGATGCTACGATCAACCCCGGCAACTCCGGCGGCCCGCTGGTTGATACAAATGGTCAAATCGTGGGTGTCAACTACAGCACTCGTCGTGATACATCACAACATTTCGCTATTGGTCGCGATGAAGCGATTCGCGTAATCGAACAACTGCGTGAAGGCAAAGATGTGCATTCTATCGGCATTAACGGTGAGGCGATTAGAAATGAAGATGGCAGTATCGTGGGGTTGTGGGTTGCTTCGGTAGAATCTGGTTCTCCGGCTGATGTGGCCGGTCTGCAAGGCGGCGACATCATCACCAATTTGGAAGGATTACACTTGGCGACTGATGGCACCATGGCCGACTATTGTGATGTGCTGCGCAGCCACAATGCTGATGACACGATGACGATTGAGGTTTTGCGTCTGGCAACGGGTGAAATATTGAAAGGGCAATTAAATGGGCGTGAGTTGGAAACGGCCGTACTCATTGACCTCGGTGGTGATGTTGCCAGCGGCGACAGCTATGACAGCTATACAACCCTCAGCGACGCCAGTGGACAACTCCAAATTGATGTTCCTTCTGTCTGGACGGATACGCTGGGCGAAGCGTGGCTCATGGACGACCAAAACATCGGTCCCAGCATTATGGCCTCAACCAATCTTGATGGTTACCTAAACAGTTGGACGACCCCTGGTGTTTTCTTTGGCGCTTCCTCAGATGCTTCCGTGCTAGATGATCCCGCATCCTTGTTGGAAAGCGTAGATTTTAGCGGCGAATGCAGCTATGACGGCCGTCAAGATTACAGTGATCAGTTGTATACAGGCGCTTACGATGTCTGGTCAAACTGTGGCGGCACAGGTTCCTACTTCGTCAATTTGGTTGCGCTGCCGGAAGATGGCAGCTTTGTTACGCTGGTACAGGTACAAATTGTAAACTCGGCCGACCTGGAAGCATTTGACAATATTTTGAATACATTTGTTGTCCTGCAATAAAGCATAGCGACAACAAATAGGGGAAGGAACGAATTTTTCTCTGCCTGCCAAAGAAAAATTCGTTCCTTCCTTAAACCGTTGTAGGTGCCCGTAAAGGATTTTGACCATGATATTGCGAAAGTTATATTGCATACTTTTTGTTTTTTCTGTCTTGATTTTAGCAGCGTGTAGTGGAACAAATAAAGGTGCGGAAGCTGTCAGTGGGCAATCAGTTTTTGAAGTCGCGGCACAGCCCACAGTAATAGCAACGGCCGTTGCTGCCCCCACAGAAATTGTTACAGAAACGGCCGTTGCCGCTCCCACCACAACCCCCAATAGCCCTATCGATAATCTCAGTGATGTACGCAGCGCCACTGTACGCATTGCCTTTGAAGGCAGCTATCTGCATTATGCAGAAGGCGAAGTCACCAACTTTCCCAATCATGGCAGCGGCTTCATCATTGACCCCAGCGGTATTGCCGTCACCAATAATCATGTCGTTACCGGCGCCGCGTTTTTAGAAGTCTGGCTTGATGGTGAAAAACAGCCGCGGAATGCACGCGTGCTGGGCGTATCGGAATGTTCTGATTTGGCTGTCATCGATATCGATGGTGACGATTTCCCCTATTTGGATTGGTATGATGCGCCGCTTAATGTGGGCATGGATGTTTACGCAGCCGGGTTCCCCGTCTATGGCAATACCGAATATACGCTGACACGCGGCATTATCACCAAAGAACAGGCCGATGGTGAAATGCCCTGGGCGTCAGTGGAACATGTACTCGAAATTGATGCCAAAATTTTGGGCGGCAACTCCGGCGGCCCTTTGGTAACAGCAGATGGACAGGTTGTGGCTGTCAATTTCGCTGGCATTGAGGCTTATGACCAAAGTTTTAGCATCGCGAGCGATGTTGCCATTCCCATCATTGAACAGCTGCGTGGCGGTCAGGATTTAAATAGTATTGGCGTCAATGGTGAGGCTGTTGCTTATGGCGATGGGTTCAGCGGCATCTGGGTTTCATCGGTCGCATCCGGTTCACCAGCTGATTTAGCAGGTTTGCAGCCGGGTGACATTATCACTTTTATGGAAGGAGTCGCACTGGCAACCGATGGTACATTTGCCGATTATTGTGATGTCCTGCGCAGCCGCAGTGCGGATGATACCCTGACTGTTTTGGTCTATCGTTATCTGACGGGCGAAACCTTGTCTGGCCAATTTAATGGTGATCCGTTAGAAGTGATTGCGGTCGATATTGCACCTATAAATAGTGAGCAGCGGCCTAATGTATCCATTCATATGGCGCTAAGTGAACAAGTTGCTGATGTTCCCTACCACGAAGAATTTGTCGAAGTCAGCGATGATACCGGAACGCTCAACTCCATCGTGCCGCCGCAGATGGAGTTTCAGGAAACGAATCTAGAATTCGACGAACTTGACCGTGCGTTGATTACATTTGTCGTGGCTCCTGATGACCCAGATACGTATACGTCTGCAGACAAAGACAAGGCTGTTTTCACGCTGACTCTTCGCCCCCATGATCCGTCTGTTGAAGCATATGATTTCTATGGCGCAGCTTTAGACGCAGCTTGTTCAGACTTGAGCGAACCGCATGTTTACCAAAACCCAACCCTGAATGGATTTTTTCGCTGGGCACGTGACTGTGGTACAAATGATGGTTTTTTAGTCAATGTTGAGGTCACCGATATTGATGGCATTGCGGATATTGGCATGGTTGCACGCGTTGCCAATATTGCTGATCTGGCGGCTGTTGATGTGTTTCTGAATCGGTTGAAATTAAACCCACTGCCAACGAACAGCAATCATAGCAGTTTAAACGATGGCGACAAACCAATCACTTACGGACCTTATGAAAACTTCCACGTTGTTGCAGGTCCAACTGGTTTGCTCTAGAAGACAATGCACGCGATGCGCTCGTTTTCTTGCAGGTCAACACAATATTAGATTATGATCTCGAAGCGTATCACCACATTCGTGATAGTTTTACGGTGCGGTAAACTGTAAAAATCATGCCTAAGGTAACAACTTGGGTTATTTGTGCATAATCTCCTCTGCAGCTTGTGTTAAAAGCGGGATCATATATTCAAAAGCAGCGAAACGTTGGTCTTGGGTTTGTCCACGTTTGAAGCGAATATAGATTTGGGCGATGATCACGGTGAGCCGAAAAAGACCCAATGTATGATAAAAGTTGATACTATGGACGGAACGGCCGCTTCTTTTTGCATATCTATCGACCAATTCAGCCCGAGTCATAAAGCCCACATCACCAACCGGCATCATCGCCACAGCTTGTAAAGTCGGCGGATCATTGGGTTCACTCCAATAGGTTAACAAAGCACCTAAATCCGAAAGTGGATCGCCAAGTGTACACATATCCCAATCAAAGACTGCCACGATTTTACCGGGATTGGTGGCCGACAACATCACGTTGTCAAGTTTGTAATCGTTATGTACCAACGAAAAATCTTGGGTTGGTGGCAAATTGTCTTTGAGCCAGATGTAGATTGTGTCCATGGCGGGCAGGTTGTGGGTTTGTGCTTTTTGCCAACGGCCGTACCAGCCTTCGATCTGTCGTGCTGTGAATCCAGACGGCCGTCCTAAATCGCCCAATCCCAATGCCGCATAATCCACCGCATGAAAATCTGCCAGCGTATCCACCAACGCGGCGCTCATTCGCCGTGGCGCATCTGGAATATTGGCAAATACCTTTGGAATCGAACGACGTACTACTACACCGTGCCGGCGTGCCATCACAAAAAAGTCCGCGCCAATAATCGCAGGGTCAGTACAATATAAAAAAGCTTGCGGCGCGTAGGGGAACGCCTGGTGCAGCACTGACAAAACTTTGTATTCACGCGCCATGTCATGGGCGGATTTTGCTACTGGTCCCAGTGGAGGTCGCCGTAACACATATTCGTGGCTGCTATAATCGAGCAAATAGGTCAGGTTTGCCGCGCCGCCGCCAAACTGCCGTATGGTCAACGGGTTTTCTGATCCCGGCAGTTTGCCGGCAAGGTAGGCGGCTAACCTGGTTTGATCAAGCTGTTCATCTGCGCGAACTTCAATTGTGTCATCAATAGTTGGAGACATTGCCTGCCTTTGTTATCGTTTCGTCACGCATACCGCTGCAAAATTCGCCGCGCTACCGAGCGTTTGTGAACTTCATCGGGGCCGTCGTAGATGCGTGCGGCGCGTTCGTGACGGTACCAGTAGGCCAGTGGTAGTTCATCGGTCATGCCCATAGCACCATGTGTTTGGATGGCGCGGTCGAGCACTTTTTGCAGCACACCGGCAACATAGAATTTGATAATG
The DNA here is from genome assembly GCA_020432765.1 of Anaerolineales bacterium. Classification (GTDB taxonomy): domain Bacteria; phylum Chloroflexota; class Anaerolineae; order Promineifilales; family Promineifilaceae; genus JAACFF01. The sequence continues at coordinate 7,591 of JAGRDI010000246.1, forward strand.
GAGATTTCATCGCGTGCGGCGTAACTGCCTGCACCATCGATTTTGTGGGCAGCATCTAGCACCATCAAGCGAGCGCTGTTGATCTCCGCACGGCTTTCCACAATCCAATTTTGGATCGTCTGTTGGCTGCCTAATGTGCGGCCGGGCGCGACTTCGCGCAGCACAGCATACCGGCACATCAAATCAAAAGCACGTTCACAAATGCCGATCCAGCGCATACAATGATGAATACGGCCGGGACCTAAGCGCTGCTGGGCAATTACAAAACCCATGCCTTCTGATCCAAGCAGATTCTGGCGCGGCACACGGCAGTTATCGTAGTGGATTTCACAATGGCTGGCCCAGCCATATCCGCGTTCACCCATCACAGATGTTTTTTCGACAATCTGGAAGCCGGGCGTAGCGGTTGGCACGATGATCATGCTGGCTTGTTTGTGTTTGGATGCGGCCGTATCGGTGACAGCCATGACAATCGCAAAAGCGGCCCCATCGGCAGCAGTGGTAAACCATTTGTGTCCGTTGATCACATAGTCGCCGCCATCAAGAACGGCCGTTGTGCTCATCCAGGTTGGGTTAGAGCCGGGATTCTCTGGTTCGGTCATGGAAAAACAACTACGAATTTCGCCAGCCAGCAGCGGCTGGAGGAATTGCTGCTTTTGTGCCAGGGTGCCATATTCAATCAAGATTTCCATGTTGCCAGCATCGGGTGCCTGACAGTTGAAGATAATATGTCCCAGCAAGGTTTGGCCCAATAGTTCACTGACATAACCATGTTCGACCAACGAAAGGCCCATACCACCCTCATCGGCTGGAATTTGAGGCAGCCAGAGTCCTAAATCTTTGGCTTTTTGGCGTTTTTCTGCGATGAGCGGCATGAGGGTATCATAGTCGTGGTTGAGAAACGGCCGTTCTAAAGGCACAATCTCTGTATATACAAACTCGCGCATTGTGCGTAAAATCATCTCAAGTTCGGGTGATTTCGTAAAGCTCATTGATTTTCCAGCCTCCAATAATTGATGCTTAAACCAAATCTAATCTCACTAAAGGCTTATTTTGGAGAGGATTCGCAGAATATGCAAACCTAATTACTGTGTAAAATTAGAAATCGCGGGTAAACTTTTGTGCACTGGATGGCAAAAGTGCTATCTGGCATACATTTATTAAAATTTGGAGGATTAAGAGATTTAAATGAGTAAATCACAACACAAAAAACGTCAGACCCATCCGAAACATCAGAATCGTCCGACCCAAGCTAAAAATCAAAGTACCCAAACGAAAAAACAAAGCACCCAGCCAAAAGAGCGTGGTTGGGTATTGATGCTGGCGATTATCTACGTCATCCTGCATGGCTTCGTCTTATTGGGTGTTGTCGTTGGTGAAAACGGATTGGCTAATTTGTCAGATCATACCCTGATTATCGCATCTACTATCGCTGCGGGTATTGTCGGTATTGTTGCTGGCATCATGCTTTGGCGTTGGAAACAACTGGGCTTGACCTTATATCTTATCGCCACGCTTGGCGAAATAATTGCAGGTTTGCTCATTACTGGGTCGATGTTGTTTATATTCTCAGCCATTATTCCTTTCGCGATTGTGGGCTATATCGTGCGCATGCACTGGTCTAAATTCGATTAGGAAAATTGAAC
>JAGRDI010000247.1 GCA_020432765.1 Anaerolineales bacterium
TCTTTGTCTTTTTCAGCATACAATAACCTTATGGAACATGTACCCATCCCCAAAAGAATCTATTATGACTATTTAGGTTATGTGTATTGGTTTGCCCGTGAAACCACAAACCGCAAAATTCTTGGCATTCGTCCACGCACATTAATACGTTTGCTAACGTTTATCTTGCCGATTTGGGCCTGGTTGGGTAACTGGGGACAAGCGGCATTGATTGGGACGACACTGCTTTTTTTGTGGGTGCAGTTTACCTATTGGCATACACGTCGTGCTGGTTACTTTCGTTTTGTTGCCGATCCCAAAGACCAACTGCCGCAAGACAATTTAACGCCATTGCCACCCAATAAACATGTGCAGTTGATTGCTACTGGTGAATTCAGCCTCAAAGATCGTGAAAATGTGGTTTTATTCCACAAGGCTGAATATTGGCAAATGCCGTTGGGTGACCATGCCTTGATGGTCGAAGAAGAACCGGGTCGTTTTCTCTATCAATTTTTTAACGCAACTTCTTTGCAAATGGTTCAACACGGAATTGTGCTATATGGTTCACAGCCCCGACACGCCTTATCGATCACTTTCCTTTCTACCTGGGGACCTGAGTTTGGCGATGATATTACTAAAAACCCTGAAAAAGCAGCCAAAAAACAACGCACAATTTACCTTTCTTTTGAAAACCCGGAAAATGAACGCTATGTCTGGCATAATATAATTGAGGATGCGCGGCGTGTACGTTCGGGTTAATGATTGCGTGATTGACAAATTTTTATCTTATTCCTATACTGTGCCAACTTATTTTTTGAATAAGGTGATCAAAGACAATGGAGATACAAACGGCACGCCTGCTGGTTAAACGAGGGCCAACCCTGCACACTGAATTTGTTCTCAGCCAAGCGGAGACAACATTGGGCCGTGGGACAACAAATAACATTGTCTTGGCGGATCAGGAAGTGTCACGGCGGCATGCACGCATTCTGTTTGATGCGACAGGTTATATATTGGAAGATTTCGGCAGTACGAATGGCACCTATGTTAACGGCCGTCGCATCAGCGGCAGCGTGCATTTACAAAACGGGGATCAGATCGCTTTAGGCGAAGCGGTAATTTTACAGTTCGAGAGCGTTGATTCGCCAACAGTTGTTGCTAAACCTGTTTTCCATGTTGAAGAAACGGCCGATCCGCCACCCCGCATCATATCAGAACCCCTGACTGCTCGACCCGAACCACAACCTGTAAAAATGCCGCCTGCCGGTGAGGCTGCCTGGGAAGATATTGGCCAACCGGATAAATCACGCAGGTCTTCCACCCGTCGTCGCTTATTGGGCTGTGGCTGTGTGTTGTTTTTCCTCATCTTTTTTTGTATGGCTTCCCTCTTTTTTCTTGACGCATATCAGGGTGGTCGATTGCTCTATTGTGGACCAATACGGCCGTTTTTTGAAACAATCCTGGGCCCCTTTGGCTTCGCACCTATATGCCCATAGGGTGCATGAATTCGCCTCAATTCGTGGAATCCTTCGGCTTGCTTAGGACATGTCTTGTGTAATTTGTGACAAAAAACAGTAGAGAATAGTAAATGAACCTAGACCAACGGCCTTGCCTGCGCCCCCTTGATTTTCAACCCATCACTTATCAAAATCAACCGATGTGGCTGCTGCGTGATCCGCTCAAATTGAGCCAGGAACAGTTGATTTTCCCAGCCTATTTAACCCAACTGCTCATGTTTATCGATGGCACACGTACAATGGACACAATTCATGCCGATTTTTGCAGCTATGTGAAAGCCCCGGTTGATTATGCTGTGATTGCTGATACGCTGGACCAGCTGGATGCGGCGTTGCTTTTAGATAACGACCGTTCACAGCAATTCAAGCAGACTTTGTTAGCAGAATATCGCGCACAACCATACCGGCAGCCCGCTTTGGCTGGCCTGAGTTATCCGTCTGAACCGGATAAACTCACGCGCTTATTTGAAGGATATGGGCGTGGTGATGATTTGGTCGATTGGCAGCCGTGGACAGGCAGAGGCATTGTTTCGCCTCATATTGATTATGAACGTGGTGGTCATGTCTATGCAAAAGTGTGGCGCCGCGCCGCAGCAGCCATTCTTGCAGCCGATCTCGTGGTCATTTTGGGTACCGACCACAACGGCGGCCCCGGCACTGTGACATTAACGCGCCAAGCCTACACCACACCCTATGGCGTTTTACCGACCGACCTGGAAATGATTGCTAAATTAGAAACGGCCGTTGGCTCCGACTTTGCTTATGCCGAAGAATTACACCACCGTGATGAACATTCGGTTGAATTGTCGGCTGTCTGGCTGCACTATATTTATCGACAAGCTGGGGTTACGCCCAAGCCAATGGTACCTATTTTGGTGGGTTCATTCCATCATTTTGTTGCCAATGGACATCATCCGGCTGATGACGTGAAGTTAACGGCCGTTATCGACACAACCAAGCGTGAAATGAGTGGGAAAAACGTGCTGCTGGTTGCCTCAGTTGATTTAGCACATGTTGGTCCTGTTTTTGGTGATCAATTCCAAATGGATGTACGTAGACGGGCTAATTTGAGGATGGCAGATGAAGGTGTGATGCAAACGGCTGTGGCTGGCGACGCGGTCGGTTGGTATGATCAAATCGCGGCTGTCCAAGATCGCAACCGTATCTGTGGTTTTGCACCGACTTATTTAATGCTGCGAATGCTTGGGAGGGGAAACGGCCGTAAAATCGCTTATAGACAATGTGCTGCCGATCCCCAAAATGCTTCCTTCGTTTCAATTTGCGGTCTTTTATTAGATTGAACCTATTACCTTCCCCAGAAAGCAAATGAGACCGAACTGGCATTCGGCCTCAAAAGTCAGAGAAGAGAAGATGTAGCGAGGAAGAGATTAAGCAGTTCTATTACCTAACCTTAAATCCCTACGCCAAGGAGTATAGCTCTAAACTGTTAACAATTGTTTAACATCGTGTTACCGTTTTGCTAAGGATTTTTATGCTTAGTGGTCTATCAGCAAGTCAGCTTTTTGCTGACTCGCTAATTATCTAAAGCTCGGCTAACAGCCCAACCCGCGCATTAAAATCATCAATCAATGCATCTAATTCATCCACATGACCGTGGATGCCAGTCCAGTAATCGGTATCATACCACTGCGCTTGAATCTCGTTATATTCTTTGCCTTGCTGCTCAATCCAGGTGAAATATTTCAAATTGTGAATACGTTTGCGATCGTAATAACCCAATTCCAGCATATTATCGATGGATTCACCCAGCAAATATTGGTTGAAAGCGCCGGCAGCGTTAAGGTTGGTGAATGTGCCGCTTTCCTCAGTTAACTCAACCAATCGGCTTTGATACATTTCCATGGAGTCGGTCGCCACAGTAACAAGGACATCCTTGCCATCCATTTCGTAATATTTGGCGGTTTTGATAGCTGCCAAAACATTCGCAATACTCGAAATACCTAATTGTGGTAGGGCTGCAACTAAATCAGCATCCACGCCCTGGCTGACCAAATATTCTTGACCAACCGGTTCATTAAAGAGGCGAATCAAATCCATGGTGGCATTGTCGTCAATGGCAGTGACTACGTCAGTGTTTTTGACGTTGTGAATCCAGGGCACATGTTTGTCACCGATGCCTTCGATGCGGTGGGCGCCAAAGCCATTGTTGAGCAGAGTGGGGCATTGCAGCGCTTCACTGGCCACAATCAGGCTGCCGGGGAATTGTTCTTTCATATAATCACCACAAGCAATCGTGCCACCGGAACCAGTATTGGAAACTGTGGCACGGAAACGATCATCACTGCCCATGACTTCGCCTAAAGCTTCCATCATGGCACGCCCGGTAACCTCGTAGTGCCACAAATAATTGCCAAACTCTTCAAATTGGTTGAAGATGGAGAGGTCCTGACCAGATTCACGTAGTTCCCAGCATTTGTCAAAAATTTCTTTCACATTGCTTTCGGAACCTGGGGTTTTGATTGTTTCGCCGGCAACATTTGACAACCATTCAAAGCGTTCTTTACTCATACCTTCAGGCAAAATGGCGATAGATTCGCAGGCCAACAAGTTGGAGTCGTAAGCCCCCCCACGACAATAGTTGCCGGTTGAAGGCCAGACAGCTTTTTGGGTTGTGGGGTCGAATTGTCCTGTTACTAAACGTGGGACTAAACAACCAAAAGCTGCGCCGACTTTGTGTGCGCCAGTTGGGAACCATTTGCCTAATAAGACGACGATCTTGGCATCGATACCGGTTAATTCTTTGGGTAGAACCAGATAATTGACGCCGCCGTATTTACCACCGCTCGAAACGGGTTCGTTATGCCAGTTGATACGGAAGAGATTCAGTGGATTCAAATCCCATAAACCTACATCCTTCAATTTATCTTTGATAGCGTCTGGGATCAAATCCGGATTGATCATCTGTTTGAAGGTTGGAATAATAATATTTTGTTCGCGAGCTCGTTGGATTGCACGCTCCAACTTGGCTTCGTCGTGTATGGTTAAGTCGATTAAGTCACTCATGATTTTCCTTGGTTGTGGCAATTTAAGCATTGCCAATAATCTTTTTCACTTCTTCAAGGGTGGGTTCGATGTGAAACGGCCGTTTGCCACCCATCTCTACTGCTTTCATTGCACTGGCCACATCTTTTAGTCCGTTACCCGTGTTAAGCACAACAATACGCTCATTGGGGTTGACAAGACCTTGCGCTGCTGCTTTCACCAATCCGGCATACGCTGCTGCACCGGCTGGCTCGGCAAAAACACCACAGCCGCGTGCCAACGCAGGCACTGCTTCAAGGATTTCGTCGTCGGTCACGCTGACATAAGCGCCATTGGTTTCAGTAACCGCTGCCAATGCTTTGATGCGATCACGCGGTAAGCCGGCGCTGATGCTGTCGGCAACTGTAGCAGATGGTCCCGGTGGTTTGGTTAAGATGTCTTCGTTGTTTTTCCATGCCTGGTACATATAACTGCTGCCTGCGGCTTGCACACCGATGATACGTGGCATTTTATCGATCCAACCCAGAGCAAGCAGATCTTTCAATCCTTTGTGTAAACCGCCGATAATACATCCGTCGCCGACACTGACAAAGATGACATCAGGGGCGTTCCATCCGAGCTGTTCACAAATTTCGTAAACGGCCGTTTTCTTGCCCTCGGTCATATATGGATTGTAAGCCGTGTTACGGTTGTACCAGCCATATTCAGCTGCCGTTTCGAGGCACAGTTCAAATGCATCGTCATATGTGCCTTTGACCAGCATAACTGTCGATCCAAAGACCAATAACTGTGCAATTTTGGCTTGTGGTGCAGCTTCGGGCACAAAAATAACATTTGGTTGTTCAATACTTGCACACAAACCGGCCAAAGCGGCGGCGGCATTGCCGGTGCTGGCGGTCGTGATAATGTCAGCACCTTTTTCTTGTGCTTTGACAACCGCAACAGCGCTGGCACGATCTTTAAAAGAGGCAGTGGGTAAACGGCCGTCGTCCTTCACCCAAACATATTTCAATCCCAAACCAGCTGCTAAACGATCTGCTTGATACAAAGGCGTACCGCCAACTGTCAAGGGAGGGACCGGCGCATCTGCTTCCACTGGCAGCAAGGCTTTATAACGCCAAATGGTTGTATCGGGGTTTTGCGCCAACGATTCTCGACTGATGCGCTTTCCGATTAATTCATAATCATAACACACATCAACGATGCCCTCATTGCCATGATCAGGACAAATATATTCGATTTCATCTGGGGCATACTCTTTGCCACAGATAAGACATTTCAAATGTTTAATATGATCCATGGTCAAATATGCCTATTCAATAAATGTGCCTGTTTCACCAGCCAACGCTCGTTGGATGTTGGACGGGTCGGTGATAAGCGCTTTCTTGCCGCCACTTTCCAGGAATTTAATGATGGCTTCAATTTTAGGAGCCATACTGCCGGGAGCAAAGTGGCCTTCGGCCAGATATTGTTTCGCTTCAGCGAGCGTCATGTGATTGAGCCATTGTTCATTTGGTTTGCCAAAATTGAGGGCGACTTTCTCGACGGCCGTACTGATCAACAGTAAATCTGCACCCATCTTTTGCGCCAACAGACCACTGGCCCGATCCTTATCGATGACAGCATAGACACCCTTAAGTTCGCGCAGTTCACCTTTTCGATTTTGGACAACAGGAATCCCACCCCCGCCGACAGCGATCACAATATCGCCAGCATTGGTAAGTGTCTCGATAGCATCTTGTTCAATGACTTGCAGTGGGATGGGTGAAGCGACGACTCTACGCCAGCCACGTCCAGAATCTTCAACCACCTGCCAGCCTTCTTTCTCAAACTCTCTGGCATCTGCTTCTTCCAAGAAACCGCCAATCGGCTTGTTTGGATTTTGGAATCCGGGGTCATCGTGGTCTACCAAAACCTGTGTGACCACAGAAACAACGGGCATGTCAATACCGCGACTATTTAATTCGTTGCGCAAGGCTTGTTGCAGCATATAGCCAATTGAGCCTTGTGTATCGGCTCCAATGATATCCAGTGGGGTCGAATGCACTTCTGGGGAGGCAAGTTCATTGCGGCGTAAAATATAGCCAACTTGGGGCCCATTGCCATGTGTAACGACAAGTGTCCAGCCATTTTCAATCATATCAGCTAAATGTTTACACGTCTCACGAACTGCATCCCATTGATGCGGTACATCGGGATTCTTCTTGTCTGTAATTAATGAATTGCCGCCAACCGCGACAATTGCAAGTTTTTTTGTTGGGTTAATTGAATTACTCATAGTGGGAAGTCTCCAGTATTAGCAATAGTCAATTGCCGATGATTTCCGTTGACAATTGACTATTGAAAATTAGCAATTGACTATTATGACATGGTTAAGGCCATGACACCTTTTTGGGCATGCAGGCGATTTTCTGCTTGATCAAAGACGACCGAATGTGGACCATCCAAAACAGCGCTTGTGACTTCGATATCACGATCTGCCGGCAGCGGATGCATATAGATGACATCGTCTTTGCCTTTTGCCATTAGGGCATCATTGGCGATCCAATCTTTGTACTTGTCTTGAAGGATTTTTCCTTCGGCCGGATCATGAGTAGTCATCAATGGGCCCCACGATTTAGCATAGATCACATCAGCATCTTCACAGGCCTCTTGCATATCATGGACAACCTCGAAACCTGTATTGAATTTTCGAGCCTGTTCGCGAGCCTGATCCATGATGTCGGGCATGAGTTGAAACTCCGGCGGATGCGCTAAAACAACATCCATGCCAAAGCGCGGCATTTGTAAGATCAATGATTGTGGCACAGACATTGGCTTGAGATAGGAGGAAGCATAAGCCCAAGAGACAACCATTTTCTTACGGCGCAGGTTGCGGCCTTTCTTTTCAATGATGGTCATAATGTCGGCCAGACATTGGTGCGGGTGGTAAATTTCGCATTGCATGTTCAACACAGGCACACGTGAAGCATCTGCAACCAAATTCAGATAACGATTACCAATGCCCCAATCGACATGGCGGATGGCGATTCCATCAAAGTAACGGCCGAATATCTCGCCCATCTCTGTTTCTGTGTCGCCATGTGAAATTTGGGTTGTGCGGCTTTCGATAAAAGCTGCATGACCACCAAGCTGTGCCATACCTGCCTCAAATGAGCCGCGTGTGCGTGTGCTGGAGAAAAAGAACAACATCGCCAACACTTTGTCGCGCAGGTTCGCATGGGGCAGTCCTAGCGCACGTTTCATCTTCAAGTCCCAGGCCACATCGAGTACTGTATCTACTTCTTCTTTTGAAAAATCAAGATCGCCGATTAAATCGCGACCACGTAATCCTGTTTGCATCTTTACTCTCCTATTTGAATTCTTGTAGTCATACAGTGACAACAAGCGTATTATGGTACAATATCTTTAGAAAAATCAGGCCCTAGAAACTTAGTCAGGTAGTCAAATAGCCGATACTCAGTTTTTCACCATGACTACCTGACTACCTGGCTGCTTTTACTCAGTTGCGCCAAGTACAAGTGCCAATAATGCCATACGCATCACGACACCATTGAATGCTTCCTGCCAATAACGAGACCAGCGGGTGATATCGACATTGGCTGGGATTTCATCCATACGCGGTAATGAATGCAGCAAGATGGCATCTGATTTGGCTTTGGTTTCCAATAATTCACGGGTGATTTTGTAATTGGAAGGCGTCAGATCAACTTCGCCAGTGCGTTCATCGCGTGACTTGGTGTAGTCAGGTTGTACAACCGGCTCGACAAGAATCACGTCGGCATCAGCAATCGCTTCTTCTACATGCTCAACTTCTTTGAAATTCAAGCTGTAATTTTTCAAATCAGCTTTCATTTCATCGGTGAGGCGTTGGTCTGCCGGGGAAACGAAGGTGATCGGGCAGTCGAATTGGCTCAGGCCATAAGCTAATGAGTGCATCGTGCGCATGCGCATATCGCCAACGGCCAACCATGTCAACCCATCAATGGTGCCTTTTTCACGTAAAACGGTGTAAAGGTCGGTTAAAATTTGGGTTGGATGTTCGCCCCATCCATCGCCACCATTGATGACAGGAATCGAAGCCCATTTTGCGGCTTCATGTGGTGCCCCTTGTTGGAAATGACGCATGACGATGACATCGCCATAGAACTCCAGCATCTTGACTGTGTCTTTAATTGATTCTTGGTAGAAATCGCCGGCACGTGTATTTTTGGCATCGGAAAAACCGGTTACTTGTCCGCCCAAACGGATCATGGCGGCTTCGTGCGCCAAACGTGTACGTGTGGATGGTTGGTAGAATGCGGTTACCAGGGTTTTATTTTTCAATAAGTCTGTGTTCTGACGATTACGTGCGATGGGTTCTAATTCTTCTGCGATTTCAAATACGCGGAAAAATTCATTGCGCTCGAAATCTTTTAATGACAAAATGTCACGTCCTGCAAAGCTTCTCATGTTGATTCTCCTAAAATTGTTTTTGGCTTCTCAGCTAGCAGCAATTCAACAATCAACTAAAAGAGTAAAAGCTGACCACTGACTGGCTAACAAGCTGATTAGCTATTATGAAAATGGGAAATAGTGGCTACTTTTTAATAGCCAGCACAATCTAGTTACGCCGATTGTCGTCGAATCAGACGAAAACGGAGCAAATCATCCCGGAAACAGGATGTAGATTTTAGAATTGGATTATTGTCGTCATTGTAACCGATCTCATGTAAAGCGATTAGTGGTGTCTGGGGTGCTATTTGGAATGTTTGTGCGAGTTCATTTGAGGCCAGGCTGGGAACAATTTCGGCTAGATAGTAGCTAAATAGTTGACGGCCGTATTCCCCCAAAAATTCATAAATTGGGATACCGAGATCTTCGGGCTGGTAGGCCAGAGTAATATATTTGGTTGGCACATAATTATGTGCCAGAATGACGGGCTGGTTGTCGGCTAAAAAGAGTTTGCGCACAACCAGTAATTCTTCATCAATGCGTAAATTTAGCTCAGTGGCAATTTCAGCCGAAGCTGGTTGTTTGCCTACATCTAGGATTTGGGTTGATGGTGCATGTCCATGCGCCGCAATCATCTCTTCATAAGACCAAATCTCGTCGAGACGCGATTTGATTTGTAAACCAGCCTCATTAATGAAAGTGCCGGCACCTTGTTTGCGATAAACAACTCCCTCATTCTCCAGGCGGCTGAGGGCATCTCGAACAGTTGTGCGGCTGACACCTAATTCATTGGCCAGATCGGTTTCGGAAGGGATACGGCCGTTGTCAAACTCGTCGTTGAGGATTCGGTCTTTGAGATGGGATTTCGTCTGTTCTGTTAGAGACGGTGCACGTTTTAGCATGATTTTGTCAATGATAATTGGAAAAATTAACCAGATAGAATCGATTGTATGTTGTATGTTGTCCAGTTGTATGACGAATTTTAGCGGCTGATTTTTAATTGTCAACTAAAAAAAAGTGATTATGATATTTGTCATACTTGCATTATGATCTTTGTCATACTCACAATACGCCAACAGAAAAACATTGTACAACGGTAACTATACAAGTAGCCGTAGCCTAAGCTAACCGTAGCCTGAGCTTGTCGAAAGCAGGT
>JAGRDI010000248.1:0-14456 GCA_020432765.1 Anaerolineales bacterium
AAGATTGAGAAAAGAACGGATTTTTTTTGTGTGGTAGCGGCCAGGCAATCGGGAAAGGTGTGAGGCTGAAATAGACGGTCTCGTCTCCCGATTGCTTTGCCCACTCACTCCGCGGTTTTGGCGTTTCAAATCTGTAGCGTCTGTGTGACATTTGCTGTATAAAATGATCGACAGCTAAACAGGCATCAATCAAGCTCACGCACGCGCAGGTTCAACATGTCCCACCTCACTTTTAAACAGCGACTAGCTCCTCTCTTTTCCCAGCTTCCCTCCATCCTTTCTGCAGTGGCAGTCATCTGGCTGCTGCAAATCTTTGTCGCTGTCTCCATGACCGCCCTCATCTTTTCCGGCGAACTGAGCGCATTTACCGCCCAGGGCATGGGCTTTTTACTTTTCGGGACACTCGCATTTACGTTGGTAACTTCCCTGAGCAGCGCGTTTGTGAATGCAATCGGCGGGCTGCAAAGTGTGGCGATTACGACTGTCAGTCTGCTTGTGGCCAATATTGTCGCGCAAATGAATACGGCCGCTCTCGATGCACAAATGGCAACGGCCGTTGTTGCCATCACAGCCGCTACACTGCTCACAGGTATTGCCTTCGTCCTCATTGGCACCTTTAAGCTGGGACAGTTGGTGTGTTTCATTCCCTATCCGGTGATTGGCGGCTTTATGGCCGCCACAGGCTGGGCACTGCTGCTCAATGTCAGCAGCATGAAAGTGACCGCCCAAACCGATGCCGATTTTAACCGGGAGTTACGCTTCGCGGGCTTAGCCAATATCATGGCCGGGCTGGGAGGCAGTGGGGTTGGATTTCATCACCTGAGCTTATCCACATTGAACCTGCGCCTGGGTGGTCGCAGCAGATTGGTCGGTGTGGCTGCGGCCGTTTTGATTGGGCTCACTATCTTCCTCGGCGCTGCCGCGCTGGCTGTTGTTCCCAAACTGATCGCGGGGGGCCTGCTGGTATACCTGGCCTTCTCATTATTGTGGGACTGGCTGATCAAGACCTGGTTCCAACTTGACTGGTTGGATTATGGCATTATCTGGTTCATCCTGCTGGCCACGATTTTTGTCGGTTTTTTGGAAGGGATTGGCCTGGGTATCGTTCTGGCCGGTGTGTTGTTTGTCGTTGACTACAGCCGCATTGATATGGTGCGCCATGCCTTGACGGGAGCCGAACGCCGCAGCCGTGTGGTACGGCCGTTGCTCTATGAACAACTGCTGCGTTGCCTCCTTAACACAAGTCCTGCGGCGGTTAGAAGTTGAAGCTGGTACGCTCATCTTGCAGCAGGGAGAAGAAGTGGCAGACGTTTACTGGTTAGAAACAGGGCAGGCCGTGGTCCAAATTGGGGCGGGCGATGAAACACGCATGTTGGGCGCGCTGGAGAAAGAAGCTCCGGAAGTGGCTATCGCCGTACATCGAGTACTGGCCGGTATGTTGGGCGACAGACTGATGCGCACTATTCATCTGGCCGAAGCGCTGCAGTGCTAAAGTCTAAACCACAGCGGCCTAACAGTAGGTTTCAAGCTGCATAATCCGCATGATTGATCCGATATGGAAACCGCCCGCTTGGAAGTACAAGAAGCGCTGAAGACAAACAGAATCGGCCGTATCGCGCTTAACACAAAGCGAACTATTCTGGGTTGGGTAAGCACGCGCCCTACGAGTTTTATCAAAAGTTTGGTTTCGTCATTTTCGGCATCATTCCTGATGCAAATGGCCTGGGATAACCTGATATTTTAATGGCAAAAAGGATATAGAAATGTCTACACCCACACAAGATCAACTTGAAGAAGCACTTGCCGCTGCCGGCTCTGCTCATCATGAATATGAGCAAGCCATACTTGACGGCAAACGCGACGAATTGTGGTCGGGCTTTTATGCGGCCTATGTACTTGGGCGTCTCGGTGACTTTGCTGCGGCCAGTACCTTAAGCCGTTGGCTTGAAGCAGCGCCCAATGAGGCTAATTGGGCAGCAGCGGCATCAAGTTATGTGCTTTCGCGAGTAGAACATCAATGATTCATCAACCAGAGCTTAATCAAAAGAATAGGTTCAGGACTCTGGCGTTTTTTGTTCTTCCAGAGAGGAAAGTTGACAAATCTATTTTTCGCCAGAGTCCAGCAGTTTAACATAGGCGCGGGATTGGTCGACTAAATACAAAATCCTCGCATAATAGATTGCTTGATAATCAAGCAATTTAAGGTGACGTAAGCATGAAAATTCTAATAATCGGTGGCGCAGGCACAATCGGCAAAAAAGTGAGTGCGCATTTCGCCAAGAAACACGAAGTCATCAATGGCGGCAGAAATTCTGGCCACGTACACGTAGATATCGACGACAGCCAATCGATTGTGGCTATGTTTGATGCTGTCGGCAAGGTTGACGCGATCGTATGTATCGCTGGCGAAGCGAAGTGGGCAGCGTTTGAATCCATGAGTGAAGATGACTATTATATCGGGCTGCGCAGTAAATTAATGGGTCAGGTGAATCTTGTCAGAATCGGACAAGATTATTTGAATCCAGGCGGCTCTTTTACGCTGACAACGGGTATTTTAGCAGATCATCCCGTGGTAATGACAACAAGTGCCGCGATGGTCAATGGCGGCATTCATAGCTTTGTCAAAGCAGCAGCTTTGGAATTAAAAAATGGTCAAAGAATCAATGTCGTCTCTTCCGGGCTGGTTGAGGATGCGGTCGCCAAATATGAAGCTTATTTTCCCGGCCACAATCCAATTCCCATGGTCAAAGTGATCAATGGCTATGTCAAAAGCGTGGCAGGTAAAAACACCGGCGAAATAATCAGGATGTATGATAATTGCTAACTGCTTCTACAGTGGCACGCCCTGGAGGCACAAAATTGAGCGTTGTTTAGCACCTGAGAGGATAAAAATCTGGTGAAGGGAATAGGTAGATGTTGATTTTAGCGCTGCTTATTCCCAATTATCCTTTGAGGTGTTTTTTATGTTCAAAATTTCTCCCCATCATCGCGCAGTCTTACAGGCATTGTTTGTCACTTTTTTGTGGTCAATCTCTTTTGTATTGATCAAATTCGGGCTGGAAGATATTCCGCCGCTGCTTTTTGCTGGTTTACGCTATATGTTGGCATTTTTGGTACTGCTGCCCTTATTATGGCGGCAAGATCGGGTTGCAGATGCAGAAGCAGTGATAGTCCAACAACCTAAAAAATCGCGCTTTCATTTACCCGCTTCAATCAAGGCATTAAAACGTAACGATTGGATGTGGCTGCTCATTTTAGGCGTTATTTATTATGCTGTCACGCAAGGTTCACAGTTTGTAGCGTTGGCTTTTGCACCGGCGGTAAGTGTGTCTTTGATTTTGAGCTTTACGGCCGTTTTCGTAGCACTTTTGGGAATTGTCACACTTGGTGAACGGCCGAATATCGGACAATGGTTGGGTATATTGCTGGCGCTGGCCGGGGCGTTGATCTATTTTTTCCCATTTGGTCTGGCCGAAGCACAGCTCATGGGGATTGTTGCGGCTGTGGTGGGCATGTTGGCGAATTCGGTTTCGTCAGTTTTGGGGCGTTTTGTCAACCGGGACAGCAAGATACGGCCGTTAACCGTCACTGTCATCAGCATGGGCATAGGCGCTTGTTTGTTATTAGTAGGTGGAATCATTTTACAAGGCGTGCCCCGCTTAAGTTTACAAAGCTGGCTGATCATTTTATGGCTGGCGGTGGTGAATACGGCCGTTGCCTTCACCCTCTGGAATCACACCTTACGCACGCTCTCGGCCATGGAATCAACTGTCATCAACAACACCATGACCGTACAGATCGCCATCCTGGCCTTTCTTTTTTTGGGTGAAACATTGAACGGCCGTGAATTGATAGGTCTGGCTGCTGTGGTAGTCGGGACGTTATTGGTGCAAATATGGCGCAGGAAATCATAATGCTGCCGCTTAATTCTGCCTTTTCACCAGCCTTCATCTCCAATTAAAGGCACAAAAGCGACCGCCCCCAACTCGCGGCGTTCATAATCTTTCTCGGTTAAGCGCATGACACAAACCAACTGTTGGCGGCGTTCAATTTCACCAACCGGGATTACCAAGCGTCCACCGACTCGCAGTTGCGCTTGCAAAGCTGTCGGCACTTGTGGGCCACCGGCAGCAACCACAATGCCATCGTAAGGGGCATACTGTGGCAAGCCGCGTGTGCCATCGGCTAGATGAACGGTCACATTCGTATAATTTAACAACTGCAAGCGGTGACGAGCATAATCGACCAATTCGGGAATGCGTTCAACGGTATGTACTTCCTCCACGATACGACTAAGCAGAGCAGCGGCGTAGCCAGAGCCTGTGCCGATTTCTAACACACGCGCTTTGGGTTTGAGTTTGAGGGCGCTTATCATCAAAGCAACGACATACGGTTGGGAAATAGTTTGCTGGGCGGGAATCGGCAGCGGGGAATCGTCATAAGCGTGTTGTTTGTAGGCCTCTGGCACAAATAGTTCACGGGGAACGCTGCGCATGGCTTGCAGTACGGCCGTGTCTTTCACCCCCCGTCCTTCAATCTGTTCAACCACCATTCGCTCGCGCTGCGCCACAAAATCCTGCTTCGCAGTCATATTTCCAACCTTCAGTCATTGGCGAATCACGCCCATAACCATATAATCTCCTGCGCTGTTACCCTGCCCCATTTTAACACAAACAGCATCAACAATAGACAATCCGACTAACGACTACTCGACTAAGGACTACCCAACGCCTATGAACATCATCGATCAAATTCATCAACACCGCTCAATTCGCGCCTACAAACCTGATCCAGTACCTGAAGAACTCTTAAATACGATTTTGCTTGCTGGCACACGCGCCTCATCATCGGGTAATATGCAAACCTATTCGATCATCGTCACTCGCGATCTGGAATTGCGCCAGCGGCTTTACGAACCCCATTTTGAACAAAGTATGGTGCTCGACGCGCCGGTTTTGTTGACCTTTTGTGCCGATTTTAACCGTATGCGTAAATGGCTTAAGATCAGTGACGCGCCAGATAATTTCGATAATTTCATGAGCTTCATGATCGCGACAATTGATGCAGTGCTGGTCTCGCAAAACGTTGCTTTGGCAGCAGAGTCACACGGCCTGGGCATTTGTTACATGGGCACAACATTGGCAAGCTGTGACCAAATCGCTGACATTCTGCAGCTGCCGCCTAATGTCATCCCCGTTGCTGGATTCTCATTAGGGTATCCGGCTGAAGACCCGGCTCCTCGTTACCGCTTGCCCTTAGATGGCATCGTCCATCAAGAAACTTATCAGGATTACACTCCTGAGCGACTCAAGGAGATTTACGCCGTGAAAGAAAAAGAGGGCTGGGCACGTTATATGGCATACCCTGAACTGCGCCAACGCATCGAAGCGGTTGGCGCAGAAAACCTGGCACAGATTTATACCAAAGCCAAATATACGCGTGAAACCCATCAGAGTTATTCACAAACTGTCTTGAACCTGTTACGTGAGCAGGATTTCTTCAACAATTAGCCGTGCGCCACTTCTTCAATTCCGCTCGCAACCGCATTGTTGTGGTTTTATTCATGGCGCAGAGCTTTTTTTCAGCCAGTTCGATCGCCGCCTTTACGCTTTCCGGCATTATCTCGATCCAATTGAGCGGCACAGACAGCACAGCCGGTTGGCCTAATACAATCGGCTTGATTGGACGCGCATTGTTTGCTTATCCGTTGGGTTATATGATGGATCGCTTTGGACGGCGGCCGGCACTTTCGGCCGGGTATGGCACAGCCATCTTTGGCAGCATTGTTTCCATATGGGCAATCATCAATGCCAATTATCTGGCATTCATGCTGGGCGCTTTTTTGATCGGGATGGCACGCGCAGCCGGTGAACAAAGCCGCTATGTCGGGGCTGAGATTTTCCCATTATCACGCCGTGCCAAGGTGATTGGGATTATCGTTTCTGCAGGGACGATCGGCGCCATTTTGGGGCCGCAGTTGGTGCCAATAAGCACGGGTTGGATGGAGAGCATCGGCCTGCCGCCGTCAACCGGTCCATTTGTGATTTCGGGTATTTTCATTTTGTATGCTGCCTTAGCTATCTTCCTGTTTTTACGGCCTGACCCCAAAATATTGGGCGCGGAGGTGGCGCGTATCGAGGCGGCTGAGGACCCGGATAGTATCGAAAATGTGCCTGGCGGCGAACGGCCGTTACGCCAAATTTTCGCCGCGCCTATGGTGCAATTAGCCATCATCACGATGACGTTGTCTTTCTTCGTGATGACCTTTGTCATGGTCATCACGCCCGTACACATGAACTACCACGCGCATTCTACCGGCGCCATTTCCAATGTGATTATGGCACATACATTAGGCATGTTTGGTCTTTCCTGGTTATCAGGATGGTTAATTGACAGATTCGGCCGTATCCCCATGATTTTGAGCGGTGCAGCCATCTTGATTTCAGCTTGCATTCTAGCCCCGTTATCACTGCTCGTACCCATTTTGGGACTGGCTTTATTTTTATTGGGTTTGGGCTGGAATTTCTGTTTTGTGTCGGGATCATCCTTGCTTTCGGATGCATTGGCAACACATGAACGCGGACGCGCCCAAGGTGCCAGCGAAACGATTGTGGCGCTTGGTTCAGGCTTAGCCAGCTTCAGCGTCGGCATTGTGTTTCAACAAGGCGATTATTTGTTGGTTAGCTTTGTCGGCCTTGCTTTTTCCTTGTTATTGGTTGGGGCAACATTGTGGCTCGTGCGTAAAGATCGCAAGGTAAGAATCAGCATGTAAAAAAGAATGGGACACAGATTTCACGGATTAACACAGATACAAGCAGTGTTAACCGTGTCCGATTGCAAACTTTCCCACTACATGCCCAACACACGTAAATACTCAGTATCAAAAGCTGCGATCATACTTTCCAAATCAGCATATGGACCAGGTACATAGGCGCGTGATTTCACGCCTTGCTGTGTCAATTCACACACAAACCAATCTTGACTATTGGTCATATGCCAAAAATCGATGGCAGGCTGCGGATTGAAATTTGGCTGCGCGATGGCATCTGGGGCAAATAACCAGTCACAAATCACCCGTGTGCGATCCACTGCTAGCGGTTCGAGGCGATGGGTCAACACATAATCAGGGTGCAAACTCAAAAACATCGTGGGAAACAGCGTGTAATAATAGACGAGTGCTAAATCCTCACCAGCTAATGTGCCCAGCGGTGGCGCACAAGCGTAGCCGTCCATGGTCATGCTCGCACCAATCCGTGCCAAACGCATTGGCCCACCTAAAAATGGGCCGGCTTCTAAATCATTGGAAGCGCCCTGGTATGGCGTGAGTGTATTAAGTGCTGGATGCAAGGTTGGGCAATGATAACATTCGGAGTAATTTTGGAAGATTGATTTCCAGTTAGCGGCGACTTCGTATACGGCCGTATGTACTATCTTTAATTCTGGAATCTGCCAACGTGTAAATTTGTCCAACAAAGGGGCGTAAACTGTATGAAACGGCCGTCTATTCACAGCCAGATTAATGAACAAAAACCCTTCCCATTCAGCTACACCAACTGCATGTAAAGGATAATCTGCCTTATCGAAACCTGCTACAGATTGCATATTGGGTGCACCCAGAAGACGGCCGTTTAACGCATACGTCCAGGCATGATAGGGACATTGAATTGATTGGGACAACTGTCCACTGCTTTGTGCACAAATCCGCGTGCCGCGATGACGACAAACATTATAAAAAGCCTGCGCATCGCCTGCATAATCACGCAGTAGGATCACATTTTCGTCGCCAACCTGCTGCAAAAAATATTGACCTGGTTCCTTGATCTGATCTGCACGTCCCACACACAACCAGTTTTGCAAAAAAATGCGCTCCCATTCGGTAAGAAATATATGCTCATCCGTATAATATTTTCCCGCCAATGTTAATGCGCCACCTGCACTCCTGTTATTTGTTTCCATAACCATGTCCTTAAATACGCTTAAATCTCTGTAGTAAAACCTCTTGTGCTCTCATTTTCACAATTATAGCGGAATAAAATTGTGAAACGGGTATAATTGGGGCGAAAGGGTCGTTTATAGCAACGCAACGGCCGTAGAAAGGATTGTTTATGCCACTTCCAACCCCTTTTCACACACGCACCGCGCCACTCTGTTCAAGCTGGGAGTGGCGCGACTGGTCGGGTTATCTTGCGCCCAGCCTCTACGAACCAGTCAGTCACGAACGAGAATATTTCGCCATCCGTAACAGTGCAGGACTCATCGATATCTCACCACTGTTCAAATATGAAGTTATAGGGCAGGATGCTGAACAAGCCGTGGATCGCATTATGACCCGCGACATCAGCCGCTGTGCCGTGGGACAAGTTCTCTATTCACCCTGGTGTGACGATGATGGTAAAGTCATTGACGATGGTACCATCGCCCGTCTGGCCCCCGAACATTTTCGCATCACTGCTGCACAGCCCAATTTGCGTTGGTTTCAGGATTTGGGTAGTGAATTAGATGTACAAATCAAGGATGTCTCTAATGATTGGGCCGCCCTGGCCTTGCAAGGACCTAAAAGCCGTGCTATTCTGAAAGAATTATTTCCCGATGCTGGATTAGACACATTAAGCTATTTTCACCTCACACATACGACATTTGCCAACACCTCGCTCACCATCACACGCACCGGATATACAGGTGATTTGGGGTATGAATTATGGCTGCGGCCGTCATATGCCGAACAACTATGGGACCACCTCATGGCCGTTGGTGCACGTTACAATATTTTGCCGGTTGGTCTGGTCGCACTCGACATCGTACGTATCGAAGCTGGCTTTATGCTCATCGAAGTCGACTACATTCCTGCCAGACAAGCGCTCATTCCCGCCCAAAAATCGTCGCCCTATGAACTGGGTCTCGGCTGGACAGTCAATCTCAAAGGGAGTGAATTCATTGGCAAATACGCTCTGCAAGATGAACGTGTGCGTGGTTCAAAATGGTCATTTGTGGGTCTAGAAATCGACTGGTTTGAATTAGAGCGGCTGTACAACGCGGTCGGCTTACGACCACATGTAGCTGGTATGCGTGCCTCGCGTCTCTCCGCACCAATTTATGTCGACGGCCGCCAGGTGGGACAAGCCACCAGCCATGTCTTTTCACCCTTACTCAAAAAATATATCGCCTTGGCAACCATCGAAAAGCCTTATGCACGCGCAGGCACGCCGGTTTATATGGAAATGACGGTTGAATTTCGGCGTGAAAAGGCAAATGCAACTGTAGTAAAACGGCCGTTTTTCAACCCGCCGCGAAAGGTAAAATAGCAACTATGCTAGACGAGAAAACACTCAAAGCCCGCTTATCTGAGATTCGTGATAATAACTATGTGCCACCAACACAGCCAGAGATTTACCCGTTGGTACTATCTATGGGCAATCATATAGGCTCCATCGATCCTGTGCTGCGTGATGATCTGATTTACATGACCCTTGTCACCTGGATTAGCCGCAAAATCTTCTCAACCAAAGAACTCAAAGAAATTTTAAATGTCCTCTTAAACGATCAACATCTCTTCAAAGGATTGGGTGAAAAAGAAACGGATACCGTCTTCACACGCTCATTTTCAATGCTGCAAATCCAGGCGTTGCTTGAAGTACACCGTAAAAAAGCGTATCTCCCCCACGAAGAGATGCACGTCATTAAACAAAAAGTGCTGCGCTATTTATCACAAGAACGCGATTTACGCGGCTTTGTGCCGGTCAAAGGCTGGGCGCATGCCATTGCACATACTGCCGATGTACTCGTTGAAATGGTGCAATGTGATGAATATAATGCGGACGATTTAGAAGCGATATTGGCAGCCATTCAACGCACCATTGTTACTACAGAAACGGTCTATATTTGTGAAGAAGATGAACGCCTGGCAACGGCCGTACTGCAAGCATGGCAGCGTCCTGAAATTGATCCCGAACAAATTAAGACCTGGCTGCAAGGATTCATCATCTCACTGGCAGAGCATCTACCTTACCCTGGTGGCTATTATCAATTCGTCAATAGCAAAAATTTCCTGCGCAGCCTCTACTTGCGTGCCGTGCGCCAAGGGCGCGACAGCCAGTTCAGGCAAACAATCTACGACATAATGTCGCGTGGATTTGAACGATATTAAAATGTTTGCGTAATGCGTAGTGCAAAACAACCTGTGCACCACGCACTACGCTCTATCATGGAATGAAACATGACCCAATCATACGACGTCATCATCATCGGAGCCGGTCACAACGGCCTGACAACCGCCGCCTATTTGGCGAAAGCGGGCAAAAAAGTGCTGGTCTTGGAACGACGCCACCTGGTTGGCGGGGCGACAGTTACAGAAGAAATCTTCCCCGGCTTCAAATTTAGTGTTTTTTCTTATTTGGTCAGCTTGCTGCGTCCAGAAGTAATCCACGAACTCAATTTGCCGGCACATGGATTGATGCTTTTGCCTTTAGAAAGCACAATCAATCCGCTGCCCAACGGCGATTATCTGCTGCGTGATGTTGATCCCTATCAGACCTATCGCGAGATCGCACGTCATTCGCCGCGTGATGCCGAAGCCTATCCTCAATTCAAGCAGACCATGTATGAAATGGCACAAGCCATTCATCCCTTGCTGCGCATGATTCCACCCAATATCGGCGACAGCTCCTCCGAGAATTTACAAGCCTTGATGGAATGGAACAACCATCTATTGGGTTTGCCAGACAAACAGCGCAATTTGCTTTTTGAAATTTTCACGATGAGTGCTGAAGAACTTCTAAACCGTTGGTTTGAATCGGAGGCTCTGAAAGCAGCCCTCTCAACATCCAGCATCATTGGCTCTTTTGTCAGTCCGCGTTCGCCCGGTTCGGCTTATGTGCTGCTGCATCATTATATGGGTGAGGTGGACGCCGCTTATCGTGCCTGGGGATTCCCTAAGGGGGGGACAGGTGCAGTTGCAGATGCGATAGCTAGTGCGGCACGCGCCTATGGGGTTGAAATCAGGTTGAATACGACAGTAACGGCCGTATCTGTCAAAAACCAGCGGGTCACAGGAGTTGTATTAGAAAATGGAGACGAAATCAATGCGCCGATCATCGCCTCCAGCCTCGCGCCCCAAATTACTTTCCTCAAATTGCTCGATACAACTTTGCTGCCGCCTGACTTTGTCGCACGCATTGGGCAATGGAATAGTTATGGCTGTTCTGGCAAAGTAAATCTGGCGCTCGATGGTCTACCTGAATATGCATGTCTGCCCGGCAACGGCCGTCACCTGGCTGGCGGCGCCAGCTTTGCACCTTCAATCGATTATATTCACACAGCCTACTTAGAAGCACGCAGCGGCCGCAGCTCCAGCAAACCATTTATCGACCTTGTCATCCCCTCTGTCATCGACCCCGACATGGCACCACCAGGCAAACATGTCATGTCTTGCTTCGTACAATATGCACCCTACGAATTGGCCGACGGTCCTTGGACAGATGCGAAACGGGCTGCCTTTGGTGATGCCGCCATCGACGTGTTAGCCGAATATATGCCTGCTATCCGTGACTTAATCTTGCATCGTCAAGTACTTGTACCACCTGACATCGAACGTATTGTCGGTATTCCCGGTGGCAATATCTTCCATGGCGAAATGTTCATCGAGCAGCTCTTCTCATTACGCCCTACGGCTGGCTACGCACGCTATCGCACACCCATCACCGGTTATTACCAATGTGGTTCTAGCAGCCATCCCGGCGGCGGCATCATGGGTGCGCCCGGACGTCTCGCTGCATCACAAATTCTGCGCGATCAACTGTAAATAGTATGTTTACAGAATAATTCACGCAATTTTCACGGATAAACAGGGTGTGAATAAACTTAAGAGAGGTAGACAAACTAGCAAGATGACCCTATAATAAGCCCATCTTAGGGTAAGATAGTAAATTTACCCGTAAAATCTTACAAAGCGACTTACATAAAAGTTACGAAAGGAAAATGACCATGACATTCTTAATAATATTCGCAATCCTGTCTGTGGTAAGCTCAATACTTGTAGTCGCAGCTGGCATGTTGTCTTCACGTATTAATCAAGAAGAAAACTGGATCGAGTACCACAAAAGCCGCGAACAATTTACATCCGATGCTGCACCGCAATCAACCGACTAAACCTAGCCATCGAGTCAATTTCCTGCAGGGTTACTATAACCCAATAGATCAGCCAAACTTGAAATTTCAATTGCTGCAACTAGCCACAGCAAAAAAAGATGTGATATAAACCGCTTGCCGTACCAGCCATTCATTTCCCAGCAAGAAGCCATATCACATCTAAATGAATATTAGAAACAAAACCTTACAACTTGCATTAAGCAGGAATGAATTCTTTCGAACTCGATTGAACTCATTGAGCAGTGCGCGGTTGTCTTAATCCAGCTTAAAGCCGACCTTAACCGTCACCTGCCATTGTGACACTTTGTCCTCGTCAATGGCGCCCCTAACCTCGTCTATTTCAAACCAACGTAAATTGCGTACCGTTTCGGCCGCTTTGGCTATGGCATTGTTAACTGCATCTTCGATACTGCTATCTGATGCCCCAGTCAACTCGATCTTTTTGTAAACAGTGCTGCTCATGATTACCTCCATTTGATTTTTTTGTATGCCTAGTTTACATCTTGTCGCCATTCAGGCAAGCGCTATGGATTAAGGCGTGGTGAGGGCAACGGCCGTTCACTTGTCCACTCAATTTTCCTTGACTAATATCCTTTCATGAAAAAGCATCGATTGTGGCAATTGATCAAAATAAGCTTTATCAGCTTACTCTTCTTGCTATTAATTGCACCGGAATGGCCTGCTTTCGGCTCCGACGATTACCGGCTGCAAAAGATCATACAACAACGGGAATTTGACTTTCTGATCTGGGAAGTTAATGCGATTTTAGCTAAAGTAGAAGGCGTTCTTGCAAGCGGACAACGCTACCTGCAACCAGAAGAGCGTCAAGAAATCGTTGTTGACTATTTGGCCAATATCCAAACGGTACGCGATTTGGAGAGTCAAATTAATCGTGTCTATCTTGATGCCAATATCATTGACCATGACAGCGCTACACAAGAACTACAAGCTGAATTGGCAGTAACTCGCGCACGCATTGACGATCAACAATTGGTTGCTGAAGCTATTTTACAAGAACAGGTCGCGGAGATTCTGAAAGCGGAAGGATTTGGTGTTGCTGACCAAATGTGGCCGCCCGTTTTGATGCACATGACACCCTTGCCCACCGTGTTGATAACCTCACCGCGCGACCACATCGAAAAAGAACACCAGCTATCACTCATTCCCGGTTTAACGACACCTCAAATGGATGCTTTGGAAACGGCCGTATTTGATGATCTCGATCTTTCCGCCTTAATCGTGCCCATTGGCGGTGCCGGCTCCTATCCCACGATGATCAACGAGACTGGTAATATCAATTGGCTGGCTGAAGTCACCGCCCATGAGTGGGTTCACAACTGGCTAACCTTACAACCGCTAGGTGCTAGCTACCCCTTTGACACCAGTGTACGCATCATCAACGAAACCGTCGCATCCCTCGTCGATCAAGAATTAGGTAACAAAATCATTGAACGTTACTATCCAGAATTTGCCCCGCTGCCTCCTGATGCAAATCCCACACCTATAGACCCAAGCGAAGCACCGGCCTTTGATTTTCGTGCCGAAATGGCAGCTACACGCATCCAAGCTGATGAGCTATTAGCTGCGGGGAAAATTGAAGAAGCCGAAAAATATATGGAAGCGCGTCGGCAGTTCTTCGTCGAAAATGGTTACGGCATTCGCAAACTTAATCAAGCTTACTTCGCTTTTTATGGAGCCTATGCGGCTGAACCAGGAGGTGCACAAGGTGGCAACCCTATCGGTCCGATGCTGCGTGACATCCGCGCCAATACCCCTTCCGTGCGTGCCTTTCTTGACACGGTCGCCCCCATCACCAGTTTCGCCGATCTAGAGCGCATCCATCAAGAAATCATCACTAGTTGACAATCCAGTTAACTCCAAAACAAAAAGTGGGCTGCAATTCCAAAAAATCACACCCCACCATTATTATCTGTTCTTTTCCTTATCCGCTGTAATTGCTGTTACTCTTGTTCACTTAACCAGCGTTCCAATTGAATAGCTGCCGCAGCACCTTGCCCCACGGAAGTCGCCACCTGACGATAGATTGGGTCTTGAATCTCGCCAGCTGCAAAAACGCCGGGCACATTCGTGCGCATTAACTCATCGGTAATCACATAACCATGTTCATCCATGATCAATTGGCCTTCCAAAAACATGCTGTTGGGATAATGGCCAATGAAAATGAAAACACCATCAGTCTCCATGATTTTGGTCTCATCGGTTTTCACGTTACGCACTTTGATACCCGTTACGACACCATTACCCACCACTTCTTCAATCACCGTGTTCCAAACAAAGGACATTTTTTCATT
>JAGRDI010000248.1:14672-18852 GCA_020432765.1 Anaerolineales bacterium
AAATGGCGCGGTGAAGCTCCGGCGGTGACAATGACAGCATCCGCCAGATATTCTTTGCCATAGGTCTTCACATAGAAGGGTGTTCCTTTAGTGAAATCGACTTCAACGACTTCATCAAATTCAATGCGTGCACCAAAATGTTCAGCTTGTTCTTGCAGTTTTGCTACCAGTTCAGGACCGGTTGGGGCTACTTCAGTCGAGAAGAAACCGGGATAGTTTTCGATTTCATGTGTCAGCGAGATTTGCCCACCAATTTGTAAACCAGCAATCACGAGCGGGTTTAACTGGCCACGTGCCGTATAAATAGCTGCGGCTAAACCGGCTGCGCCGGAACCTATAATAATAACTTTTTCTCTTTCCATCGTTTGTTTTAACCTTTTTCATTACAACGGTATCAAGCACCGTAATATTTGTTATTTATATCCTATCTATTGACGTCAGATCAATGGTTTTTCTTACACCACGCACATTTCTAATAAATAAGGCGAAAAGCATAGTAGGAGGTACAGCTTTGCCCGACGAATTGGTGTGATAAAGATGTGTTTTCTTGTTGACATCTTTTTTTGCTTCCAGCTATACTCTGCCAGGTAAAGATAATACTTAGAAAGGAAGTTTTAACTATCAAAAAACAATTACGCAAGGCTCTAAAATCATTATACAAACGCTTTGGTTATCAGATTATGCTTGTTTTTATGTTGTATGATTGGCGTAAAAAACCAGAGACAGAGTCGGGTGCAAGTCAACCGTTGTTGCCGGATGATGCAACAAGCACCCTGATTAAGGGCAATCCAAGACTCATAGAACTACAAACAAGGTATGCAACTTTTAATGATCACGTTACAACACCGCTGATTTGGACGGCCGATTACGTCAGTCCAGCAGATATGGTCTATTTTCGCGGTGATAATGCATATGTTTGGCAGCTGCGCGGCACAAATATGCATCCGGTTGCCTATACGTTGACAACATACTATATCAAATCAATTGATAAATTGGGGCTGTTAGACAAATTGCAAGAAGATAGTTATTTTGGCAGCTATGTCTATCCAGTCGATAATCGTTTGGTTTCACGTGATTTACTAGATTCGATCCTAGAACTCTATTTCCTGGAAACGCATCTACAACTCTCCGCCGTCGAGAATCTAACCGTTTTGGATATTGGTGCGGGCTACGGCCGTTTAGCTCATAGATTGGTAATTGCATTTCCTAATTGTGTCGATTACCTTTGCACAGATGCGTTTGCACCATCAACGTTCATTGCAGATTATTATCTGCGCTTCCGCAATTTAGAAGGAAAAGCTCGCTCAGTTCCTCTATATGAAATTGAAAAAACACTGCGTGCTCATTCAATAGATATTGCGGTTAATATTCATAGTTTTTCGGAGTGCCAATTGCCGGCAATTGAGTGGTGGCTGTCGCTTTTGCAGGCCAATCAGGTTAAATATCTGATGGTTGTGCCAAACGCAAAAGATCATGGCGGTACACATTTACAGACAAATGCCGGTAAAGATTTTGGCACACTCATTGAGAAATATGGCTACACATTGATCGCGAAAGAGCCAAAGTATAAAGACCCTGTTGTGCAGAAATATGCGATCAACCCTACGTACTATTATTTGTTTGCGTTTCAAAGTTGAGCAGAATTGCCTAATCCCTGTCCGACTTATGATAAAAATGATATGGTTACCGGGTATTGGAATTGTTAGTACAACCAGGAGACAACTTCATGATGATGGAAGCATTTATAATCAAAGCAGGTAACGCACAACTCGTTGGTGAGCAGGCAGGTGCAGGCAAATCTTTGCTTTTTTTGCATGCAGGTGTTGCCGATAAACGGATGTGGCACGATCAGATCTCCGACTTGGGAAAAGATTATCATGTCGTTGCTTATGATCGCCGCGGCTTCGGTGAAACGATTTCTGTCGACGAACCCTTCACGCATATTGAGGACTTACATCAACTGCTCGATCAGCTTGGCCTTGAAACGGCCGTTTTGATTGGGTGCTCACAGGGCGGCCGCGTTGCGCTTGATTTTACTCTTGCTTATCCGCAGCGCGTGACAAAGCTCGTACTCATTGCACCGGCGGTCAGTGGCGCACCTGCACCCACAACACTCCCCGCAAATATTGAGGCAGTTATAGAAGCCCTGGATGCAGCCGAAGAAGCAGACGATTTGGCACTGGTGAATGAACTCGAAGCCCATTTATGGCTTGACGGGCCGACCAGCTCTGCGGGTCGCATTAAGGGTGCAGCACGAGAACTATTTCTTGATATGAACGGTATTGCTTTAGGTAAACCAGACCTAACCAAGGAAATTGAACCCGCTTCTGCTTATGCAAAATTATCTAGCCTATTTTTGCCCACATATGTAATGTGGGGTGAATTGGATTTCCCGCATGTTAAAACACGCTGTCAATACCTTGTTGATAATATCCCAGATGCCAAAGGTCAAGAAATACCCGGTACAGCGCACCTGCCGAATTTGGAACAACCCGCAATATTCAACAAATTACTACGTGCTTTTCTAGGCTGAAATCGTTTGGCGACTCGTGTTGCCATATCGTCGTATAATCACCCAAATGGAGCGTGATCTATGCTTCAGATAATCAAAAAGGCAAAAGGATTCATGCCCCTAATTTCAAAAAACATAACAACAGACCTGCGTGGCATGAGTCAATTAACAATTGATGCCATTCTGGGCGTCACCGATATCGCTGAATCATTACAGCATACAATCATACATTCTCCAGCCCAATCGCTCCCCGACAATCTGGAACAAAAACGCACTACCGGCATCACGGGCATGGTCTACCGCAACGTTCGTGGCATCACCAAATTGGTAGGCTATGGCATTGATGCGCCGCTCAGCTGTCTAAGTGCAAAACTCGACGAAGCAGACTCACCCCCTGTACGAGAAGCGGCGCTTGCCGCATTAAATGGTGTCCTCGGTGATCATCTTGTCGCCAGCAACAATCCGTTGGCCATTTCTATGCAACTGCGGCGTGATGGCAAACCCTTGACAGATCAAATGCTTGCTGCCGCGATTCAGGAAGCCAATGGCAAGCTTGTGATCATGGTGCATGGTGTTTGCATGAATGATTTGCAATGGAATCGAAATGGGCATAACCACGGTGCAGCATTAGCTCGCGATCTGAACCATTTGCCGCTTTATCTACATTACAACAGCGGCTTGCACGTTTCCGAAAACGGCCGTTCCCTTTCCAACCTGCTTGAATCACTCACGGAACGAACGGCGCAGCCCCTCAATTTGACCATTATCGCTTTCAGCATGGGCGGACTTGTGTCACGCAGTGCAGTGCATTATGGGAAGGTAAACGGCCGTTCTTGGCCAACACATCTAAAAAAACTCATCTTCCTCGGCACGCCCCATCACGGAGCACCATTGGAAAAAGGTGGCAATTGGATCGATAACATTCTTACAATCAGCCCCTACAGCGTTCCGTTTTCACGCTTGGGTAAAATCCGCAGCAGCGGCTTCACCGATCTGCGCTATGGCAATGTCGTTGCAGAAGATTGGCAAGGACGCGACAGATTTGAACTTTCAGGCGATCAGCGCACGCCAGTGCCGCTGCCGCCAGGCATTGACTGTTATACAATCGCGGCTATTACCAAGAAACCAGCCAACAAAACCATGGGCGACTTTATCGGCGATGGTCTCGTCCCCGTAAAAAGCGCTTTAGGTCAACACAAAAATGCACGCTTAAATCTATGGTTCCCTGATGATCATCAATGGATCGGCCGTGATATGAATCATATCGATCTACTCAATCATCCAAGTGTATATGCAACGCTCAAAAAGTGGCTTGAAACGGACGGATGAATGAACCCAATCCATGAAACAGTTTGATACTGTTCAGCAGCGGGTATTTATGCATGTCACTATACCTCGCAACCTAGTTCTGTAAGGCCAGTAACGGGGTGATGATCGCATTCTCCCATTGCTGCGTCAGCCAGGTTTCAAACTCTGCTTGCAGTAGTTGGTGACGCATTTCAGCAGTGAGTGGACGGCTGGCATCGCGTTCAATGAGTTGGATGAGGTAATGGATGGTATTTCCGCTATCAGGATCAGTTACGCTGACGACTTCACTGGTTTCATTTGGTTGGAGTGCAAATACGGCCGTTTCCAATTCCGGCACCAACAAACTGCCGCGTGCAAAAT
>JAGRDI010000249.1 GCA_020432765.1 Anaerolineales bacterium
AAGCTCAAACCATTTGCAGATGAATGCACCAATTCTGTTTTTGTTGTGTTTACCTTTGAAAAACTCGCGATTTCGCTTTGAAAAGCATTAACATAAAGTGGGACAATGCAAATGAAAGTAACAGCCAATAGTATCATGATGGCCTTTTTTTGCAGGAATTGTTTATGCATAAAACTTAAACCTCGTTCGATATGATTCCGTGCTTGCATAACTTGTTTATTAGAAACAAATGCAACTGTTTACTAAAATAAGGAGACGTACAGAATTGTAACGACCTAAACTTGTGTGGGAAAATGTATTAAGAATCCCAAATTAAAATACCACGATCAGCCAGATCCTTGATAAAATCCTGAATATCTTTTTGGGCATCAGCATGTGAGACATCGTAGTTTGCAACCAGAAAATCTTCAATTTGTGCTGGACTCTTTTTTTCAACAAGTAACTGCCAAATTACGGTACCAATGCCATTTAATACACGTACTTCACCAACATGTGGCGAAACGACAACGGCATTGTTGTCAAGGAGTCGCCAGATTAAATCATTGGCAATTTGTGGTTGGCGGGTCGTTTCCGT
Source organism: Anaerolineales bacterium (assembly GCA_020432765.1). Taxonomy (GTDB): domain Bacteria; phylum Chloroflexota; class Anaerolineae; order Promineifilales; family Promineifilaceae; genus JAACFF01. The sequence goes on from JAGRDI010000249.1 coordinate 575, forward strand.
CATAAATTTCTATCCTCTTTTAATCCTGCAATCAGTAAGGCCAAGCCGATTATAACACTCGCGGCCGTCAGAACTACTACCCACCAGGACATTTTTGGCACTTCATACGCAAACATATCATCCTCATACCGATTACGTGTGGCATCAAATTCAACTTCTTCGAGGACATAGTAATAAGTTTGTCCGGCTGTAACCTCATCATCAAAATAAGTGTAATTCGCGCCAGAGACAGGCGACCCCAAGCTGCTGATCATTTTGTCGCTGTTAATCAATGTGAATTCACCTTCTGGGTCGCTGCTGCGATACAGATAAAAACCGACTGTATCTTGCTCGGTGGCTGTTTCCCACGTGATCTCTACTTGTGGAGGGGCGGCTACTTGATAAAAGAGTAAAGCAGCCGCCAACAACAACCAGAGCACACCCAACACCATCAGTAATTTGACAGAGCTGTTAGAATGATTCGCTTGCGTCGTGATAGGCGTTGATTCCATAGGTTTTACCGTTTATTGAATCCAGGAACCCAATCTGGTAGTCGATTAGATCGTGGTTTTTTATTTTTTGCTGTCGCATTTTCATAATAATTTTGGTAGTAATATGATTTGCTATGTTTGGGATTGAGGCGGTTAAGTACAGCACCGAAAATCAGGGCATTTGTTTTGCGCAAGCGATTTGCCGCCTCAGCAAAAGCATCACGATGGGTTTTACCAGCATGGGCAACAAGTAAACAACCATCCACTTTTGGAGCTAAAATATACGCATCTGTCACTGTTAAAACTGGAGGTGAATCAAATAGAATAATATCAGCGTCTTGCTTGAGTTCTTCAATGACTTGTGCCATTCGCTGTGAATTTAGTAATTCAGCGGGATTTGGGGGAATGGGACCACTTGTGAGCAGTCGCAAGCCTTTAATTTTTGTCTTTTGAAGGTGTTCTACGGCGACTGAATGGCTGTCAAGAATTGCTGTGGTTAGCCCTTGAGTATTTGATAAATCAAAAATTGTATGTTGTGTTGGTCGACGGAGATCGGCGTCAACGACAATTACTTTCTTGCCGGTTTGTGACATTGTCACAGCTAAATTAGCTGCAGTTGTAGACTTGCCTTCTCCCGGTGAAGAACTTGTAACTAAAATGCTTTTTAATTCACCATCAACGGCCGAAAAATTTAGATTCGTTCGTAAGGCTCGATAAGCTTCGGAAATAGGATCGCGAGGTTGCTGATAAGTGATGAGTAAATCTGAGGGTTTATCTGCTTTAATTTGGGCAATCGCACCCAATGTTGTTAGCCCCGTATCATCTGAAATTTGTTCTTGGGTTTTGACGCCATCATCCAAATATTCGATTAAAAAAATCACCCCAATTGCTATTAAACCACCGACAATGGCCGCCAATAACGTATTCGTTCTAGTGCGTGGTTGAATGGGGGATTTTGATGGGCGTGCTGGTTCGATAACGATAACATTGCTGTTTTCTTTAGCTTGTTCTAGTTGTAACTGGTTTAAATTATTAAAAGCTTCTGTGTAACGGATTTGAGCTTCGTTTAAGCGTGTTTCGAGTTGTGATAAGGCGGCTTGACCTTCTGGTGTTTGGGGTTTTCCAGCTTGGTTAATTTCAATTTCCAGTTTCTCGATTTCTGCGCCAAGTTCCGAAATACGTCCTTCCCAATTGAGAATAGGATCTGCATATCTAAGATTTTCACGATTTTGATTTTGATCAATGAAAACTTCGCCGAGAGTGTTGGCGATTAGAGCAGCCATTTCAGGGTTTTTATCTAATGCAGTAATGGTTAAAATTTGGGTTTCAGGGGGGGCAGAAACAGATATTTTTCCTGCAAAAACATCGACATCATACGGCAATTTGAGGCGTTCTGCAGTGGCCTCAAGAACAGAATAGGTCGTAAGAATTTCAGTATAGGTTTGAGCAAGACGTTGTTCTACAAGTAATTGAGAATAATCATTGCCATTGCCACTGCCAGGAGCCTGGTCAATTAACAAACGCGAAGAAGCCTTATACACTGGGGTTGTGTTTATGTTGATTAGATATGCTGCTCCACCGGCAATGATTACCCCTAAAATGATTAGCCACAGCCAACGCCAGAAAAGTTGAAAGTACCGTTTGATTTCCATGTGTTTTTAAAACTCCAAATTTAGTGTTTATTGCCGTAAACGGAAGATATTCAATAGACTAAATAACGATAGTAATATCCATATGATAATTTCCCACCAATTTTTGGAAGTTCCGGCCAGGCCAATTCCAATCAGCGCCATACTCAGCCAGAAGAAACGTAAAAAAGAGGGTTGATCTAATTGTACCCGCAGACGTCTGTTTTCATGGCCTGCTACCCAATAGTGGTAACTTAGAGCAGCTAAGAGTATGGCTAATCCTAAAACCCAACTGCTATTAAATAAGATTGATTGCCAATTTATCATTATGAAAAGTATATCATATGCGTATTTAGGTCGAAAACATTACTTCTTTATTTCATCATGTGCTAAGATGAAAAACGGGAAAAATAATCAGTATTGTACAAATTATCCCTGGATTTTAGCTTGCACCATGGTCAATCGTAGGATTTATTCCTTTCAATTATAGTTACGGAAAGGCTAAATTGTTAGGTTTTGGTTATAAAATAGATTCTGGAGGATTTTCAGATGGCCAAATCAAAGACTCAGTATGTTTGTCGTGTATGTGGGAGAACAACCCCTGCCTATATGGGGCGCTGTCCACGTTGTGGCAAATTTGATACGATGGATGAGGAAACGGTTGTTGCTGAAACGGCCGTTTCTACCCAAAAACGGCAGCGCAGCGGCATCCCGAGTAAACCTGTGCGCTTGCCAAATATTACATCGGATGGTGTTGAACGTTTGCATCTACCCAACCAGGAATTTTCGCGCGTGTTAGGCGGCGGTATGGTACCTGGTTCATTGGTATTGGTTGGTGGTGACCCCGGAATTGGAAAATCGACCTTGCTGCTTGAAATCACCGCGACAATGGCTAACCAACATGGTCCGGCTTTGTATGTGTCGGGGGAAGAAAGCGCCCGTCAAATAAAAATGCGGGCCGATCGCTTACAGCTAGATGCACGTGATTTGTTTTTGGTTACAGAAACAAATCTCCAAACGATGCTTGATCATGTCCAAGAAGTCAAACCAGTTTTGCTGATTGTCGACAGCATCCAAACGACTTACACAGATGATTTGAAATCGTCTGCGGGGAGTGTTAGCCAGGTGCGCGAATGTGCTTCACGTTTCCAGGCATTGGCCAAGGAAACAGGTGTGACTGTTTTTCTCGTTGGGCATGTGACCAAAGAGGGCGCAATTGCCGGCCCACGTGTGTTAGAACATATCGTGGATACGGTACTTTATTTGGAAGGCGACCCGTTTCATCGTTACCGTTTGCTGCGCAGTGTCAAAAACCGATTTGGTGCGACTAGCGAAGTAGGCGTGTTTGAAATGGTTGAACGGGGTATGGTTGAAGTCCCCAATCCATCCGAAGCTTTTTTGGCCGAACGCCAGATTAATTCGCCAGGTTCTGCCATTGCAGTTACGATGGAAGGCACACGGCCGTTGCTGGTTGAAATTCAGGCGCTGGCCAGTGGCACCACCTTTTCTAACCCACGACGCACGGCCAATGGCATTGATTATAATCGGCTGTTGTTGTTAACGGCCGTACTCAGCCGGCGTGTGCGCTTAAAATTGCACGATAAAGACATATTTATTAATGTCATTGGCGGCTTGCAAATTAAAGAACCAGCCGCTGATTTAGCTGTTGCCGTGTCGGTTGCCAGCAATTTGCGTGATCGGCCGATTTATGCTGACATGGTACTGGTTGGTGAAGTCGGGTTGAGCGGGGAACTGCGTACAGTCAGCCAATTAGAACGCCGTTTGAAGGAAGCACTTAAGTTGGGATTTAAACGCTGTATCGTGCCGCGCAATTCATTGCGGCATTTAATCAATTCGCCTGAAGGTTTGGAGATTATTGGCTGTAGTTCTTTGCGTGAGGCGATTGATAAGGCTTTATTGCCAGCTTAGCGATTTTTTGCAAGAGCCTGAACAAAATTTTCTCGCACGATATTAGCGGCGTCCAAGGTAGAAGGCTCCAACTCCACCGATAGCCAGTAAGCCAAGAATGCCGAGACCAATGGGTAGTAATGGGTTGTCTTCAGGTGGGGTAATGGGTGTGACGGCCGTTGCAGTTGGAATGGCAGGCAGCGTCATTGTTGGTTGAGGTGTATACGTCAGCGGTACTTTAGTCGGGGTAACGGCCGTTGTCGCTGTCATGGTTGGCTCTGGTAATGGTGTTGGTGCAAATGCAGTTGATTCTTCTGACATATCTGTAGAGCCGCCTGTAATTTCAGGAATTGGTTCATTCCCAACCACAACTTCCTGCCCGATTTGCAACACTGAGCTATCCGTTAATCCACTTACATCTAAAAATTCATCCACGCTTAAATCATAAGTAGCGGCTATGCCGAAGAAAGAATCTCCAGCGACCACTGTATGTAGGATTGTGCCATCGGGCTGTACTTTTGCTTGGGGGAATCCTTGTAATGGAATAGAGCCATCGGGGAACATGCTAAAACCTAGAATCAACTGTTGATCGATAAATAAGGGCGCGTCGGCGGTTAAATTATTGATGGCATATAAATCATTGAGTGCAATCCCAAATCTATCAGCAATCAAGCTGAAGGTGTCGCCGGAAACGGCCGTATAAATGATTTGGCCATCTGCTTGTGCAGTGGGTGAGGCGAGTGGCGTTGCGGTAGCCGTGGGAGTCACGATAGTTGCCGGCAGCGCTGCAGCTGTTTCAGTGGGCGTTCCAACTGGTGTGGGTGATGATATTGTGTCTTGGCTGGGGGTAGCAACGGCCGTATCATCTGTTCCTACGATGACTTCCTCTGTACTCGGTTCAGGTTCTGGTGGCGGCACTACCGCGATGCTGCCAGACTTAAACCCTGCACTCAATTGAGCCGTTAATTGCAAATAATAATTACCAAATTCAGTGCTGGGCTCAATATTACTGCCTTCGGCCCACTCATTAAAAGAGGTAATGATAATCATATCGGGGTTGCTAGCCGCAGCGCCGCTGAAACTCGATTGGTAATAGGTACCGTCGGCGCGGCTGCGTACAAATGCTGAATCACCGCGACCCAGCAAGGTGTCATCCCAACCGGGCATGGCTGTGGCTACCCAATATTTGAAGCCGCCATAAGTTGCTGCTGCGGCTCGTGTAGTCGCCCCAAAGGAAACGGCCGTGCCGCTGGGATCCGCCGACCATGCTGTGTTATATAGATGTAACCCATCAAAAGCGGACAAATAAGCACTGTTTGTGCCTTCTGCAATCCAAATCGTATTGCGATTCGGGTCAACGGCGTTGCGAATTGTTTCCCACTCAGTTGGGCTTAACAGCCAATTAGCCCAAAAGAAAATAACAGGTTTGCCATCAACGCGTAAATAAGCCGGATGATTGACATGTGTTTGCAGCAAAATATTTAAAGCGTTGATGCGGTCTTCATTCGAATTGAAAAAAGGACTGCCAACCTCAAAATCAACGGCTGCCGTAAATCCTGACCCCGAAGCAATATTTAATAATGTCTGAAAGTTGGGTTCAGTTTGGTTGTAGTCGACTTGTGGTCCGTACCAACTTTGTACAAACCCATCAATTCCACCAGATTGTGCTTCACTAACATGGCGTTGTATAGTGCCTGCATCTGTAGAAAAGTAGGGTGAGAGTGGTTGGTATGGAGTTTTGCCTGCACCAAAGGAATCAGGACTATACCAGGCATAATAAAAAGCGAGCACCAGTCTGGATTGTCCCTGCGCTGCCATTGGCTTTGGTGAAATCAAATGAAAGACACTCAAAAAAATAAACACTAAGAGAAGCAGCCACCACCAATATCTATTGATGGAAAAGTTAAATGTGGTTGGACTCTCAAATTTCGGACGCATAAATGAGTTATATCCTAAAAAGCTTGTTTGTTGGTTTGCCAAAAATGGCCGCCAATCAACCGCGAATTATACCGTTCATGAGAACTGCGTAAAGTCGTCTCATCTTCTGCTTGATAAATAATTGATTTGTGCTAACATTTCGAGTCGTTGCACAGCAGCATAAAATAATAGAAGTGTTCGCTGTTTTCCGCTCTTGGCTTGACCAAGGGCAAAGCTCGCTAGAGTAATTCCAAGGAAAGGAGGCAATGCAACATGCGTGATTATGAAGTCACTGTGATACTGCAGCCTAAATTAGAAGAAAAAGAACGAAATGAATTGGTAGAGAGCATCACTGTTTTATTGGTGCCCGAAGATGCTGAGGATGGAAATCCGCAGCTAGATGTTTGGGGTATGCGCAAGATGGCTTATGCCATTCAGAAATTCTCTGAAGGGTATTATTTGCATTATAATGCAAAGATTGACCCCGCACGTTTGAGTGAAATTGAGCGCAGCATGCAATATATGGAAGACGTAATCCGTTACCTTATTGTTTGCAAAGAAGACTAAACAGATTGGAGTAGGTGTGTCATGCAAAAGGGCCTAAACAAAGTCATGTTGATTGGCTGGGTAGATGCCGATCCTGAACTGCGTCACACACCCACCGGACGTCTGGTGGCTTCTTTTAGCTTAGCTACAGCTCGCAGTTGGGTCTCCTCAGAAGGAAAACAATATGATGAAACCGAATGGTTTAATATTGTTGCATGGGGTGGACTAGCAGAGCTTTGCGATAAACGTTTAGAGAAAGATCACCAGGTTTACGTCGAAGGTCGCTTACAAACACGTCGTTGGGAAGATGCCAATGGTAGGATTCATTTCCGTACCGAAGTAGTCGCCCACGAATTGATTGTTTTAACCGACACCGATGAATTCTAGTGAATGATTGAATTGGGAGATTAAGATGCAAAGACGCAGACAAAATCGTGGTGGCAACCGCAGGCGCATATGCGCATTTTGTGTAGATAAAGTAAAAGTGATCGATTATAAAGATCATGAAATGTTAGGACGCTATGTTAACGAATTCGGTCGGATACGGCCGCGACGCCAGACCGGCACATGTGCAAAACATCAACGTGCTTTGGCTGTTTCAGTGAAACGCGCACGGCATATTGCTTTGTTGCCTTTCGTGAACGATTAATTATTAAGCGGAAGCGCTACTTTCAACCATGGCTAAGAAAAAAGAGAAAAACGAACCTGCCGATGACCAACGCAAATCACGTAAAGATGAGTTAAGAGAGCAGAAACAAGCAGAACAGATACGCCAAATTCGCATTGCTGCGGTGATTGTTGCTGTTTTGTTGGGTGTTGTCTTATTGGTCGCATTAGTAAATGAGTTCTTCATTGCGCCTAATCGTGAGGTCGCAACTGTCAATTCAGATTCGATTACCTTAGGCGAATTTCAAGAACGTGTCAAAGTCGAACGTGCCCAGCGCATAATTGGTTTAGAAAATCAATTGGAGGCGGTAGGTGGTGATGTGGGTACTTTGCAGCAGTTTGCTGGGCAAACCATTCTTGATCTTCAAGATAGTGAAGGTCTCGGTCAAGCGACTATCGATCGCATGGTTGAGGAAATCATTATTCGCCAAGAAGCGGAGGCGCGTGGGATTTCCGTTGACGCAGCGGTTGTGGATGAATGGATTGCATCCAGTTATAATTATTTTGGTGGCGAATCACCCACACCCCTACCTGAGCCGACTGAAACAATTGCGCCCACACCTTCTGTCACCCTGATTCCAACGGCCGTAATCACCGATATCATACCAACGGCCGTTCCTGCACCCACATTGGAACCTGCGCCGACAAGTCCACCGCCAACACCCGTTTCTGAAGAATATTTCCAGCAGGAATTGAATGATTTGTTGGGTCAGTTAAAAGATTTGGGTGTTAGCGAATCGAGTTATCGCGAATTGATTGCTGCACGTATCTATCAGGAAGAGTTGATGGACGCTGTTGCTGAAGAACAAGCAATTTCACCAGATGCACTCCAAGCTAATTTGCTGATTCTTGCATTTAATGATGAAGCAGAGGCAAATGAGGCATTTTCAGAAGCGAATTCGAGCGATTTCTTGACAGTTTGGAATACGGTTCGCAGTCAGCCGGCTGATTTAGCTGCTGAAAACCAAAGCACTGCAAATGCAGTGGAGTTCACTTGGCGGACACAAACTAGTTTAGAACAGACGATTGGTGCTGAAGCTGCTGAGTTAGCTTTCACATTGCCTATTGATGTGCCGAGCACTGTCTTGCAGCTGCCCGGTTCAGAAGATAATCCAACTTACTTGATTATCATGGTAAATGGGCGCGAATCTCGTCCTATGCCAGAGCAGGAATATGAGGAGCTTAAACAAGCGGCATTGATTGAAATTATTACGGCCGTTATGAACAGCGATGCTGTCAATGTTAAGGAATCCTGGCGGAGTCGTATTCCGACTGTACCTGTGCTGGATGCAAAGTTCCTGGCAGCCGCTACGGCCACGCCAGTACAAGTCGAGCCTGAAACTGGGACTCCTGATACACAATAAAGCGCAGTACGTCGTTTTCTCTACTGTTGAGTCAAACAAAGCATTGTCGGGCTAACCTCGGTGGCACGCTCACGGTAGCCGGCAAAAGAATTTTGATGGACTATTAGATTACACTCTACGCACTATTTAGCTTTAACCTTGTAGATTCTAGTTGCCCCGATATGAATTTGAAGACCAGCCTGCACAGATGGGCTGGTCTTCTTTCATTTTGCAGGTATGATCGCGCAATGCAATCTGAGACAATCTGGTTAGAAGGACATATTTCTGTAACTGCAGCAATTCAGGGTGGTTTTCGAACAGTAACGGCCGTTTATTTGGGTCATGGTAAGTGGAGTCGTCAAGTTGCTGCGTTGAAGCGCTTGGCGCTTGCTTGTAATATTCCAGTTGAACAAGTTGATGAGTCGTTCATTGCGGATCGTGTGAGCGGTAATTCACATGGCGGGGTGATTGCTGAAGCTGGCCCGCGCAAGTTTATGGGGGTGGCCGATTTAATTACTGGGCAGCAGAATCCTTTTATTGTGATGTTGGATGGTATAGAAGATCCGTTTAATTTTGGCCAGGCGGTACGTACTTTGTATGCGGCTGGCGCCAATGGTTTGGTGGTGCGCCCACGTAACTGGATGACGGCCGGCAGTATAGTGGCGCGTGCTTCAGCAGGAGCCGCTGAATTAATTCCAACGGCCGTTGCCGAAACAGCCGTAGATGCAGCCACCTATTTCCGCAGTTTTGGTCTTCAGATTGTTACCACAACAAAAAAATCAACAACAACGCTTTATGCCGTTGATCTATCCGGACCATTGTTCATTCTGATTGGTGGCGAACGGCGCGGTGTGACTCGTTCTTTCTTAGAGCAAGCTGACCTGCGCCTGCAAATCCCATATGGACGTCAATTTGGTCAATCCTTGGGTGCAGCCGCATCTGCGGCCGTTTTAGGATTTGAGATCATGCGCCAACGAAATCAACCCCCGACTGCCTGATGTCTACCTTAGCTGCGATTGAACACGCGCTAACTGTCATTGACAGTCAGCGAGGTAATTTGGGCGTAGAGATTGCACAGGCCGCCTTGCAAGCACTAGAAAGCCAACATACCATTTTGCAGACAGCGGCTGTTGGTCCTGAAAAGTCCCCTCAACGCAAACAAGTTACCATCCTCTTTGCACATATCAATGGACTGACCGCCTTCGTTGATGCGACTCCTGGGCATCATGTGCTGAATCTCACCCGGCAGTTATGGCAGCGGCTTGATGCTGCCATCTTACAGCACGGCGGCTATGTAGATAAGCACACGGGGTCTACCATCATGGGCGTGTTTGGCGTTCCGCATGCGAACGAAGACGATGCTGAGCGTGCTGTTCGGGCTGCTTTGACTTTGCGAACTGAGTTGCAAGAATATGTTGTCGAAATCTCAGATCAAATCAAAGCCAGATCGATAAATAATAATGGTACAAACACCCAGAAACTCGACCAGGCAGCCATTGATATAAAGCATTTATATATTCAAGTTGGATTAAACAGCGGCCTGGTTCTTGTGGATGAAGTTGGCCGAACGGCCGAATATACTGTGATTGGTGACAGCGTGAACCTGGCCAGTCGTCTGCAGCAAATTGCCCCACCAAATGGCATTATCATTGCCCAAAACAGTTACCACTTGGTGCCTGACATTTTCGAACTTGAGCCATTAGGTCCCGTTACTGCGAAAGGGAAAGTGGGAATAACACAATGTTACCTGGTAAATGGATTGAAAAATCGCCTTTCTGAAGTGCTGCCTCGTAATCTTGCGCTGGATGCCGTTGAATTGGTTGGTCGGGATGCGGAGCTTTCCCTATTAGCAGAAAAATGGCATGAGGTTGTGATGAGTCGGCAAAATCATTTCCTTTTGTTAGTTGGAGAAGCTGGTATGGGGAAATCGCGTTTAGTGGCTGATTTTTTTGCAAAAGAAGACCGTTTAGGAACGGTTTATCAGCGCTTTGATGGCCGTGCTGAGTCACGTTTACGGCAAACCCCATTTGCTCTCCTGCGTAATCTGTTTATCACCGTTTTTAATCTCCAAGAAAATGAATCTTTGGTTACTGCTCGTGCAAAAGTTTTGCAAGGTATGGCTGCCCGTTTGCCACAGCATTTTACGATCCCGCCTGCCTGGTCTCATTCTGTACTGCAAATCATTGGTCTTGAGCGTGATCCTTTTGATGATACAGTGTTAGACGCCGCTTCGACTCAACATGCTCGCGAAAATGTGATTCGTGCAACCGTTGAGTTCTGGAGTGCTGCGGCGCTGCATGCCAGTGCGATTTTGCTCGTGTTAGAGGATTTGCATTGGGCAGATGTGTATTCGCTGCGCTGGGTATTAGATCTGGCAGACCAAAGCAGGAGTGCACCATTGATGATAGTTGGATTATCGCGTCCTGATTTTTTTGAATCGTATCCCTATTGGGAGATTACTTCCAAAAACCTTTTAGGCGTGCATTTTCATAAAATGGTTTTGAATCCATTAATGCAAAAAGCTGCACGTCAGCTTGTCTTGAACATCTTACAAAAATTATGGATTGTACCTGAGGATTTATGCCAACTGATTTTGGGGCGCACGGATGGCAATCCTTATTATGTCGAAGAATTGATTAAAGTTTTAATTGAAGATGGTGTGATTGTGCCTGATGGACGGCATTGGCAGTTAAAACAAGCCGCGACAGCAAATGTGCGTGTGCCTATGACTCTGACCGGTGTGATTCAGGCCCGCTTAGACAACTTGCCATTTCCTGAACGGATTACCTTGCAGCGTGCCGCAGTTTTGGGGCGTGAATTTTGGCAGGATGCTATCTATGCCGTTAATCGTACTGCACAACGGCCGTTACCAAAACCACAAACCGCAGCAGCATTAGCGAACTTGGTACGGCGTGGTATGCTGCAATTAGTGACTGGACATGATTTAGCTGGGGGGCAAACCTTCGCCTTTAAGCATACGCTTTTGCATCAGGTGGCATATGAGAGTGTTTTGTTGCGCGAACGGCCGTTGTACCATCACCAAGCGGCACAATGGTTGACAGCCTATGCTGGTGAACGCCTGCCAGATTATGCGGCCTTGATTGGCGGGCATTTAGAGCAAGGTCAAGATGCGTGGGGCGCTGCGCAATCTTTTGAATTAGCCGCACGCCATGCAAATGATCTGTCTGACCTGGATGGCTCGATTGCGTTTAACCAAAAAGCATTATTGCTCGCCGGCGATGCCTTGCATCGTCTGGATTGGCGTTTGGGAGTTTATCGTCAACTTGTGGAATCACTTTTTTTGCGTGCAAGGTTGGTAGATGCCTTAAAAACAGCTCAGGAAATGGCTGTCACTGCCAATAAAGTAGGTGATATGGCTGCACAGGTTTGGGTTTTGGAACAAAGCGCCTTAATGCATCGTGAACAATCCGAATTTGCAGAAATGTTATTGGCTGCACAGGAGGCCGAGCAGATCGCCCGTTTATTGGGTTCAGGTCTTGACGAAATTGATGCCCTTTTAAATCAAGTAGAGGCACTTTGGCTGCAAAATGAGATTGCAAAAGCATTGTTAATCGCTGAGCATACTTTTGTGCATAGGCATGCTTTAAATGCACCGCAGAAGTTTTGTAAAAGTTTGTATTTTTTGGGTATGCTGCATTTTGAGAACGGTCAAATTGAACAAGCACAGTTTTGTTTGTCACAATTATTTACAGAAGTGCAGCGCTTGTCATTGGCAGCGACTGAAGCCTCTATTTTGGCAGATTGTCAGGTTTCGTTGGGACGTTTGGGGAGTACGCTGCAAGTTTCGCACCAGGCTGTTGTCGCTTTGCAAGCCGCACGCCAAATTTATGCTCAACTTGATTACCGTGCTGATTTAGCGCTGGTTACTGCTTGCTTAGGTCAAATTGCCCTGTCCAATTGTGAATTGGAAACGGCCGTTTCCCACTTTCAAGACGCAGTAGAAACGGCCGAAGCTGTTGGGCATCAATATCACAGTTTTATTTATCGTTTAGGTCTGGCTGAAGCATACCTGAAACTTGACGCTGCACCTGCTGCTGTTGCGGCATTGGAATCTGTACGTGCTTTTACTAGGAATCAAGAAAAAATTGCCAACTGGCGTTATCAATCAAAACTCAACCAAATAGTGAATGATTTATTACCAAATGCGGCACAACAGCCCTTTTAGGTACGCTGATTCAGGAAAACTTAACAAGATTGGATGATCGGGTGCTTGTCCTAGCTGCGCTAAAATTTGTACATCAAGTTCGGCATCAACGACCGCTCCAAAAATAATCTTCTGGAATAAATCGCTGCTTAATAAGCCTGAACAGGAGAAGGTTGCCAAAATGCCACCTGGATTCAACAAACGTAACGCTAACCAGTTGAGGTCTTTGTAGCCGCGAGCTGCTTTATCAAGATCGCGTTTACTGTTAACAAATTTAGGTGGATCGAGAATGACCATATCGAACTTCTGCTCATTGTCGCGATAATAGCGCAATATTTCAAAGGCATCGGCGGCGATATATTCATCAGTTGGCCGTTTCAAACCGTTGAGGGTTTGAAAATCACAGCGGTCTTGCAGGCCATTGAGTGCTATATTGCGTTCGGCCGTTTCCAAAGCCGGGATTGAACTGTCGATATTGACAATTTGACGGGCTCCATTGGCGGCTGCATAAACAGCGAATCCACCTGTGTAAGCGAATAGATTTAATACACTTTTATCAGCAACAAAAGTGGGATTTGTGACTACGTTGCGGTTGTCACGTTGATCCAGGTAAAAGCCAGTTTTATGTCCTGCCAATAAATCGACTTGAAATTGATGTCCATTTTCTTGAATACTAAAATCGTCGGGCGGCAGTTTGCCGCGCAGCAGCCCTTTTGTTTGCTGCAACCCTTCTTTACGGCGTACAGACACATCCGAGCGTTCAACGATTCCAACTGGTTGGACCAGTTCAGATAACAAATCCACCAACAGATCTTTGCGGCGTGCAATCCCCAATGTCAGGCATTGCACGACCAGGTAATCGCCATATTTATCAACGATGAGACCGGGAAGACCATCTGCTTCGGCATTGACGAGGCGATAGGCATTGGTGGTGGGTTCGAGTGCTAATTTGGCACGGCCGTCGAAGGCACGCTGTAGCTTTTGTGTCCAAAAAGCCGCGTCGATGGCTGTCGTATCGTCCCAAGAGAGGATCCGCGCCTGAATTTGGGAATTTGGATTGTAATAAGCCGTGGCTAAGAAACGGCCGTTGTTATCACATATCTGCATATAGTCGCCGGGTTTGGGTGTACCGTAGATGTGTTCAATTGCCCCGGAGAATACCCAGGGGTGCCGATTGAGCACTGGTTTCTGGCGCTTTGATTTTAGAATTAATTGCCCTGTAATAGTTTCTATAGCCATATGTCATGGAGTGTAGCATTAGTTTTAGTAATTTGGTAGCCACCGAATAGATTCATGCACAGAAAATTTCTGGGCATGGTTTTTGTTTTGCGTTTGAGAGAAAATATCAGTATGATCCCCGCAAAAATTTGGCATGTTTAGAGGGGACACCACACTGCTGCGCGGCACCAACAAATGAATGAAAATTGCAGCGCGATTTGATATATCGCGCATCAATTTATGAAGGAGAGATTCTATGACAAAACGTAGTGCATCAAATGTTTCAGTAAAAAAACGCCGCGAGGAAGCTGCTCAAAAGGCGGCTGCGCAGCGCCGCCAGCGCAATATTATTATGGGCGTTGTGGCTGTTATTGTATTGGCGATTGTGGGTTATTTTGTATGGCAAGCTTTACAGCCCGCCGTGGAGCCGACTGTTGTTGAAGGCGAACGGCCGTTGGCTTCACTGGACCCAGCAGATCGTGAAGGTTATTATTCTGCTGCCCCGCCCATGACAATCGATACAGAAAAAACGTATGAAGCGATTGTTAAAATGCTAGATGGCAGTGAAATGCGGCTGGCCTTGTTTGCCGATGCAGCCCCACAAACGGTCAACAATTTTGTGTTTTTAGCCAATCAAGGCTTTTATGATGGCACGACATTTCACCGTGTACTTGAAGATTTTATGGCCCAAGGCGGCGATCCCAGCGGCAGTGGCGCAGGCGGCCCCGGATATCGCTTTGAAGATGAAGTTGATAACGGTTTGAGCTTTGACCGCCCCGGATTATTGGCGATGGCTAATTCAGGCCCTAATACCAATGGCAGCCAATTTTTCATTACCTATGCACCTGCCCAATACTTGGATGGCCTACACACTATTTTTGGTGAAATTATTGCGGGTGAGGACGTTCTAAACAACATGACACCACGCGACCCACAACAGAACCCTGATTTTACCGGAGATGTCATCGAGAGTATCGTGATTGTCGAAAATTAAAAAGAGTTTGAGCCGGAAAAGTTTCATGGAGGCACAAGGGAAGTTTTTGGAGAATGCCAATAAAAATTCCCCGTTTTGCGTGTAACTCCGCTTATCCTATGTTTTTCTTCGTGTTTCTAGCGTGGATCAAATGGAATATCATTTTTTTGGCGGCGGTTAAATTGTGAAACGATGGCGATGGGTGTGATGGCGCCGATGCCGAGCGCGATTGTTAACATTCCTAGCAAGATTGCGAATCCGGGCCGGTAAAAAAACAAAGCCAGGGCGATAATAAAAAACAGTCCGGCCAATAGCGCCAAATTGCGCGTAATTTTTTTTGCACGCCGCATGGAAGCTCGTTTGATACCATCAATTTGACCCGTACGGCCGTTCAATAAAATTGGTCGTGCCACATGATCATCATCATAATAACAGGTTGAGTAGAGCGGCAAAAGCAGCTGCGTCCAGTTTTGGTCTGTAAAATCTGGTGACCATTGAAATTGGCGGATATGGTCACCTGCGCCCGCTTTTTGACACTCTTGAATTGCGTTTTCCTGGAAACGTGGCTGTGCATCACTCCAGGCATCGACCGTATCACGGTTGGGAACGCGCACAAGGATTTTCTCGATATATTGGGGCTGATATTTTTTTACTGCATCCCCTTTCAGATCAAAACTCCCCATTTTTTTTGCTAAAATGGTATGTTCTTCGAGTGCAGGGGCTGTAATATTGTGATAACGTCGATTTAATTTCCCCAGGCGTTGTTCCCAGCGAACTTTGGTTTCGGTTTGTTCAAATGTTTGCCACTGGTTACCAGTGTACTGTTCTTGGTGACTAACGACCTTGTAGTTATAGCCCATTTCTGCTTGCCAAATTGAACGGACGCTGCTATCTACCAACCAAATAGGCACATACATTTGGCGCAGCCGGGTCATTAAATTGTCCGTTTTTAGGTCGGTCGGTGCCAGGGTAATGGATGCGGCAAACTGGTCCAACTGTTTGCGCACGTTTTCTACTGGTAATATAAATTCTGCGACTAATTCTGGGGGATATACTTTTGGAATATCGTCCGCTTCTAACACTGTGAGTTTGGCTTGATAACAATGTGGACACGCTACGGCCGTATTACTAGTTTCTGCCAAATAAACCCAATCACACTTTTCACAGATAAAGGCTTGTATCGGCCGCTGCCATTGTGTTAATAATTCGTCCATCCCGTTCACTATACCTTATCCAAATTTTGGGCTTGATAGGCAAAATAAATCGCCACAAATACTGCTGCCACGAATAGAAGCGCGACCATAAAACCGCCGCCGCCTTCCAGTGAATTGATCATAAAAATGAGCAGGAAAAAGAAGAGCACTATCGCGGGGATAAATAAACTGGCAGCGACCAAACCAACTTTGCGCCAATCGGCAGGGCGCTGCCCCGCGATAGCTCCCGTTTGTCCATTGAGCAGCAGTTGAAATGGTTCATTGTTGTAATAATATGTATTAATGTAGACCGGCAGCAAAATATAGCGCCAATTCTCTGCACCAAAATCGAGCTGCATGCTGAAATTACGGATTTTGTTTGTCGAAGCTTGTGCGCGGCACGCCGCTTTTGTGGTTTCGCGCATGGTATGCCGCGCTTGTTCCCATGCTTCTTCCAATGGAATTTCGTACGCTTGCGCATGTGAGCCGGCCAGATATTTGGCTTCATAAGCGGCTAAATCATCCAGTTTGTATTGATTGATTTGTTCAAGCAAATGCAGGCTGACATGATTGGTGCCACGTACCAGCATATCTGCAAACTCGCGCTCGACATGACCTGATTCCCAGCGCCATTCTGTGGTTGTGTGTGTGCGCCCTTTGCTGTCGCGCCGTGTTTTCGTATGGCCTACCTGTGCTTTCCAACTGGCAGCGGCCGTTGCTCCAAATGTCCAAAATGGCAAATAGAGCGGCGTAAAGGTCTCAACCGCCGCCACCCGCTGTAAAGCTTTAGGAACCATCCAACTGCTGCCTAACCAATCGCGTGCAATTTGATGGCATTGAGAATCGTCGATCTTAAAAGGAATCAAAAAACGCGGTCGCAGCACATCTTGTGGTGCTTTATACTGGATGACATTATTTGAACTACAAAAAGGGCAAGCGGTCGTTAAGACACCCGCTTCGATAGAGATTTGGGAGCCACAGTTTTGGCACTGCATTGCTTTACGCTCAATTCCCCAGCCATGTGACGCTTGCTGCATAGTAGTGACTTTGAATTCGAAACTTTCGGCTTGCCGCCCCAGTGCCGCATGCTCTGGCGCTTCCTGATAGCCACAACCTTCACATACTAAACCGCCATCAGCCGCACTGAACGCTGTCTGCCCGCCGCATTGTGGACATTGGAACAAGACGGCTTCTTGATGTTTTTCACGCTGTGGTGCTGGTTTATA
>JAGRDI010000250.1 GCA_020432765.1 Anaerolineales bacterium
ACAGTTTGGCATTCGTGTCACTTTGCTAGATAACAACGGCCGTTTCTGGTTGGGCGCTGCGGATTTGAACTCCATGGAGTCAACGACTGCACCCGAAATCGCCGCAGCACTTAACGGACAAGTCATCCACAATACAAGACGCGGCGCAGAAGGTCAATTCATAGTATATACGGCCGCACCTGTTTATGATGATGGCTATATCATCGGCGCTGTGCATTTAGCAGCCCCTTTATCAGAAGCTCAGGCGTTGGTACAGCAACGCTGGTCAGTTTTGGTAGGAGGTGTCATCTTGCTGGCAATCGTGGCAATTGGGGTTAGTTTGTGGTTGTCGGCTTCGTTGATACGGCCGTTGACCCAGCTGCGTCTCTCTGCTCTGCAAATTGCAGAAGGCAATTTCTCGCAGCGCCTGCCGGAAACGCGCCAAGATGAAATCGGACAGCTTGCCGGTGCCTTCAACCATATGGCCGCCCAGGTGGATGCAATGTTAGAAGAACAACGCGCCTTTGCCGGCAACGCTTCGCATGAACTGCGAACTCCGCTCACTGCTATTCGCCTGCGTAGTGAAGCTTTGCGCGACGGTTTAGTTGATGCAGAAACAGCACGTCAATATATCATCGAAATTGATGATGAAGTCAGTCGGCTCTCAAACCTAACCCAAGATTTAACACTGCTCTCGCGACTGGATTCGGGAAACCTGCAACCAGGTCAAGAATCCGTTAACATGCTGCGCCTCGCACAGCGTTTGGTTGACGAATGCCAGCCGCAGGCTGCGGAAAAACAATTATCAATTACGCTAAACGCCCCCGCCATTTTACCGGAGGTGCAAGCCAGCCTCAGCCATCTGCACATTGTCTTTCGCAACGTACTCAATAATGCCATCAAATATACACCACCCGGCGGATCGGTATCTTGGCAAATCACACCAACAGACACCGGGCTGCTTAATGTGATTATTGATACAGGTCAAGGGATTGCTGCTGAAGATATCGGACATCTGTTTGAGCGCTTTTATCGAGCTGATAAAGCGCATTCACGCGAGGTAGCTGGCGTGGGGTTGGGCTTATCACTCGTGAAAATGATCGTCGATTTTTATGGGGGCGAGATTGTTGTGAAAAGTGCCGGGATAGGTCAAGGCACGGCCGTTACCATCACCTGGCCAATCGCCCTACAATAATTATTACTGGAGTCTGGCGAATTCTAGACATGTCAGGTTTCTACCACGAGCAGTGTGTAAACAAATTGATCATAAAACCTGACAGATCTCTGGTAAAAAAAGCCGGCGTCCAGTTATTAGAAGGATTGAAAATGACCCAACAGAAAAAATATCGTCCGCTCGATGCAATGATTTATCCTCGTTTTGAGGGTATACGCACTTTTATGCGTTTGCCACATGAGACCAATCTGACTGAGGTTGATTTTGCGATTGTGGGCGTACCATTTGATACTGGCGCCACCTTCCGCGTGGGTGCCAGATTTGGCCCTGAAGGGATTCGCAATAATTCTTTATTGCTACGGCCGTATCACCCCACCCACGCTGTCAACATCTTCACATGGCTGTCTGCTGTCGATTATGGCGACCTCCCCATCACACCTGGTTATCTGGCTGAATCACACGCCCAAATTGAAGCTGGTGCAACGGCCGTGTTTGACGCCGATGTCACGCCCATCTTCCTCGGTGGCGATCATTCCATCTCCTTGCCCCTTTTACGCGCAGCCTACAAAAAGTATGGCCCACTGGCCTTGATCCATTTTGACGCCCACAGTGATCTATGGCCAGGTTATTTTGGCGGTAAAGACACACACGGTACCCCTTTTGCGCGTGCTGTCGAAGCGGGCCTAATCGACACAAGCCGCTCCAGCCAGATTGGGTTACGCGGACCGGTATATGACGAGGCAGATATGACACTTTCAATAGATGCAGGGTTCCATGTGGTCACTGGGCCGCAATTACATGCACAAGGCATCCCTAAAACTGTAGAGCAAGTGTTAGAGCGCGTGGGCTTGGGACCTGTTTACCTCTCTTTTGACATTGATTTCGTTGATCCTGCTTTTGCACCCGGTACCGGCACGCCCGAAGTTGGCGGCTTCAGCGGCGCAGACTGTTTACAACTGCTGCGCGGGTTAGTTGGTGTGGATTTTGTGGCTTACGATTTGGTGGAAGTGCTGCCAGCTTACGATCCAGCCCAGGTGACTGCATTGTTGGCGGCTAATTTGGTGTATGAATTTTTGGCATTAACGGCCGTACAAAAGCGAAAATCTGGCAAATAGTTGACCATTGCCGACCAGAACTTAACCGGCTTATCTACTGGGTAACATAAAAACAGCCGGAATCGCAAGAAAAGCCAACAAAGCACTCACCAAAAAAGCACTCGAAAGCCCAATTTGGTCCGCCAGTATACCTACAACCCAAATGCCTAAAGCCCGAATCACAAAGTTTAAGGCTAAAAAAGTGCCATTTGCTAAAGCACGATGATCGCTGAATTGATCTTGCACCAAAGCTAACATCACTGGCTGCGGGGCAATCGCCGTCAAACCTAAACCAATCAAAATCGGCA
The DNA here is from genome assembly GCA_020432765.1 of Anaerolineales bacterium. Taxonomy (GTDB): domain Bacteria; phylum Chloroflexota; class Anaerolineae; order Promineifilales; family Promineifilaceae; genus JAACFF01. Next base: position 2,556 of record JAGRDI010000250.1, read on the forward strand.
CTGTCAACCAATCAGGCGCATACAAAAATGCCAGTAAAAGTAATGGGGCAAGGCAAAGCAAAACAAATAAAACGTACTTGCGACCAAAACGATCGCTCATGGTACCACTGGACAAAGCACCCACAAAACCGGCCATTTCCAAAACTGTTAGCGATCCCGCGACCAGCCATATATCTGCATTCAATACATCAGCAACAAAAAGCGGTAAGTAAACCGTCAAGGCAGCCATCATAAATACGCGCCCGATCATCAGCCATGTAAGTACCGGAAAAACACGGCGAGCGGCCGGTAATGCGGTCGCTACTGGAGCTTGTCGGACTGCTTTAGGGCGGGCAGAAACATGCCGCAAACGTGAGTAGAGCAAAATCGAAGTCAACCAGCCAATGATCGCCAACCGCCAGATACCAGCCAAGCCAAACCATGTCACCCCAGCCGCTACAACCAGCGGTCCGATAGCACGTGCTAATTCACCACTGGCCATGAAGATGCTCATGCCTGTGCCGACACGCGGGCCAGACACACGACCAATCATAGCCGGTGCGGGTGCATGAAAAGCGGCAATACTAATGCCAACGCCAAATAACAAAATCGCCAAGGCCACATAGCTGTTAACCAGACCAATGCTGCTCATTAAGGTAGCGGTTACACCGGGAGCAAGAATGATGAAATAACGCAAGCTGATGCGGTCAGCCAGGTAGCCAATGAATGGGTTGAGTAGACTAGGCAGCTGCATGAAAACTGCCAGGCTGCCAGACAACGCATAATTGATGTTCAGACTGGCTTGCAAAGCGGGCAAAAGCGGACTTAAAAATGAGGAATAGGAATCGTGAATAAAATGGGCGGCAGCAATTGTGCCCACCTGCCCGGCCTGGAATGTTGCACTTTGATCACTGTTTTCTGCTTCTTCCGATTCTAGATGGTGTGTCTGGTCGGTTGGCGGCAGCGGTTTGTCTGTAACATCCATAAATTTCTATTATGCACTCAGGTGACGGCGATCTTTTCCAACAAAACAGCTTGCCCTTCGGGGCCACACACTATACGCTGGTGAATACGGGTCGGATCGAGGAAATCGTGTAACCAAATTTGCCAATAGCCAGCCATATCCCTGTCGACAGCGTAATAAATCCAACGGCCGTCTAGTTTATCACGCCGTGAATGTACTAAGCCAGCTTTGGTCAAAATCCGTAAATGATGTGAGAGTAAATTGGGAGCCAAGTCTAAATTCGCTTGTAATTCACAATTGCAAGAATCGCCGTTCATCAGCTCTGCAAAGATACGCAGCCGATTAGGTTCAGCCAGCGCTTTCAGAACGGCCGTTACTTCATCTATCGTTTTGTCATTGTTCCACATCAAATCCATACGCATCAAACCAATTCAACAGCAGCCATTATCCAGCTTGAGATTTCGGCCTCGCTGGGTATCCGTCCAGCCGACACCAGTTTTTCGTTTATGACCAGCCCTGGTGTCATTAAAACATGATACTGCATTATCTTATCATAATCGGTGACTTTGGCGATTTCAGCTTCAACACCAAGTTTTGTAACGCTGCTTTTCACCAATGCGCTTAATTTTTCGCAGTTGGAACAGCCAGACCCTAGAACTTTTATTATCAACATAATGATTCTTCCTACAGAGAAAATGATGAGTGCGTAATGTCACAGAACTATTACTGTGGGTTCAATGTGGATTTTTGATTGAACAGAATTGGCGATCAGACTGTATTTGCGAGCTGATTTTAAGGCTTTTTGTATGCGGGCGTCAATAACGGCCGTTTCCTTCCCATTTGCAGCCACAGTAATCTGCGGCCACAAAGTCACCTCACTAAAAGTCTCTGTGCGGTCCAGTTGCACAACTTTTAAGCCTTCCGCACGGCATTCATACGCCACCAGATCGAGTTTGAAACGTTCTGATGCCCAAATAAACATCATCATGACGCAGGTATTGATGGCAGCTACAAAAGCATCTTCAGGCGTAAATACATCAGGATGCCCTTGTGCGTCCGGCGGAGCAGAGAAGGCCATCTGCGGACCATTGCCCATGACCAGATGACCCCAATGCTCACCTTTCCAGATTACGGTTGTGTGATAAACGGCCGTTGTGCTCATGCGACCAGCTCCGAATCACCCCAGAAGATGGTATAGGCTTGGTTTACTGCATTCTGGTAGGTCGCAGCAGCATTGTCTGGAATCTGATTATAAATCTTGACTTGTGTCATTAGCTCAACGCCAGTTTCTGGAGACGGCCGTTTACCGGCCAGACGAAACTGCTCAAAAAGAACCGGCAAAGCGATCAAAGTCACTGTATCACCATCGATTTTTAAGCTTTGCACCGGGATGCCTGACCCACAGGCACAGGCAGCGGTTTGCGGCTGCTGCACATCTAATGAAATGGATTCACCTGTGGTGGATTCATCTGTGGTGAATTCACCATGCCGACGGCTCCATTTTTTGTCCAATAATTCATCGACTAAGGTGGCTGTCCGTACGGCCGTTTCTACAACTGCTTGTTGTCCGGCTGCATTCAACCGTCGCCTGCCAGCAATCGCCTCAAGATTGAGTTCTGTAACGACATCAGTAACCACAACGCTCGCCGCCGGTTTGCCGGAATATTGCTCTGTGGCGCGTGCCGCACAACGCAGTTCACAGCCATCAACAGCAATTGTGGGATAAAAACGCGCAAAAGCACGATCTCCTTCCCCACCTGCCAGGAACAATGGTAAACAAATCGTGACGGTGTCGCTGGGACGCAATTCTTCCAATACTTTTAACGCAGCCAAGCGTGTGA
>JAGRDI010000251.1 GCA_020432765.1 Anaerolineales bacterium
ATCCTGTTCTTTAGCCGGTTAGAAACTGATCTCAACATATCAGAAGAAATGGCTTGGGTCCTTTTTGTTTTAAGCATTTTTGTGTTTGCTCTCCTCGGTCTGATTAGTCAAGTGCTCAAATGGCGTAAAACAACCGTGGTGGAAAAACAACAAACCCGCTTGGTCTTATTTTCATTGGGTTTGTTTATTGCCTTACCTTTAATACAGACAATAATTAGCTTATTAATCGGTGATGTTCCTTTATTGCACTTCCTCTCGCTTTATCTGTTTTTGTTTGGAGCGATTTTGATACCGATTACCATCGGCTTTTCTGCTTTGCGTTTCCGTTTATGGCAGATGGACGTTTTGCTCAACCGCACACTCGTTTATGGGACGCTAACGGCCGTTACCTTCCTGCTTTACATTTTCTTCGTCGGCGGGTTGGGTGTCTTATTTCAGAGCAGTGACAATCTGTTGTTGGCTGTCATCGCCACCGGATTAACCGCTGCTTTATTTGATCCCCTACGCCGCCGCTTGCAGTTGAGCGTCAACCATCTAATGTATGGACAACGGGATGAGCCGCTCGTCGTTTTGGCGCAGTTAGGAAAACAAATGGAACAAAGTGCAGACCCGCAAACGATTCTGCCTACGGCCGTCCACGTAATCGCCCAAGCACTCAAACTGCCCGCTGTGGCCTTATCCATTATTGAAGACGAAACAGAAACTGTTGTCGCCACAACGGGTAAGATTGATCCGCAAACTGTACAGCGATTTGCCTTAATTGTGCAGGCAGAACCCATCGGTCATTTGAGCGTTGCGCCGCGTGCTGCAGGCACACCATTCAGCAAGCGTGAAGTCGCGCTGCTGCAGGAGTTAGCACGCCAAACGGCCGTTGCCGCCCATGCCCTGCGCTTAAATCGTGCCCTGCGCCACAGCCGCCGGCAGTTAGTGACTGCTCAGGCAGAAGAGCGCCGCCGCGTTAGTCGTGTACTGCACGACCGCCTGGGGGCGCAGTTGGCGGTTTTGCTGCTGCAAGCTGATTCCGCCCGCCAACAGTTGGCAGATGATCCGCAAAAGGTCGCTGCCGACCTGCAAACACTCAAAACAGGCACACAAACCGCCGTACAAGAAGTACGCACATTGATAGCTGCTCTGGATGCTAAACCATGAAAACAAAAGGGGTTGGTTGTTTGCTCTTGTTGATCGGCGTGCCGTTGATCCTGGCAACGCTGGTTTTTGCCTTTTCAGAATTCCAACTGCGGCGCGTTTACGCCATCCCCTTAACAGAACTGAGCATTCCGGCGGATGAATTATCTCTGGCACGCGGCAAATTTTTGGTGGAAGCTATTGGCGCTTGCGGCGAATGTCATGGCGGTTATTTGCTGAATGGCAACCGCAATTTTTTGCATGAACCGCTAATTGGCGTCGTGCCGGCAGCAAACCTGACAGCGGGGAAAGGGGGTATCGGTACTATTTACACCGCCGCAGATTGGGAGCGTGCGATCCGTCACGGTGTGGGACGTGACGGCCGTGCCTTGATGGGTGTCTCTTCCGGCGCTTTGCAACATTTAAGCGATGCCGATGTTGGCGCAATGGTCGCCTATTTGCAGACTATTGCGCCGTTTGACAACGAACTGCCCCCACGTCAGATTGGTCCTTTGGCACGGCCGTTTCTCTTCTTTGCTTTCATTCTGCCGGAGGAGGAAAATGACATCATGCCGGCGGTGAAGATCAACCATGCAGCGCCGCATTTGGCGGATGTCGAGCCGGGTGTGACAGTCGAATACGGCCGTTATTTAGTTAACTTGACCTGTGTAGAGTGCCATAAAGTTGACCTGGGCGGCGGCGCCAACCCCGGCGAAGGGATGAATATTACTACCGGTGGCAATTTGGGCGGCTGGACAGAAGCCGAATTTATACACGCATTAAAATCAGGAATTACTCCAGAGGGAAATTCGTTAAACGACAGCGAAATGCCCCAGGCAAGGCTGCGTCATTTATCTGAAGATGAGTTGAAAGCGATCTGGCTATACGTTCAAAGCGTGCCGCCGGTAACGATGGAGAAATAGCAGCAGTTCAGCCAATCGGCGGCTGATAAGCTAAAAATCACACAAAAAATGATGAATGGTCTTAGCCCACAACAGTTAACTCAAGTATATGCGCCGCTGCCTTCGGCCGCTTGGCTGCGGCCGTTGCGCTTTGCATGGTTTTTGCTTGTGTTGTTGATAGGCAGTCTTTTACTGATGGAACTGCCGGATTATTATCGTTATTTGGCCGGTTTTTACAGCGCGGCCTTTGCCGATATCGGGCTGAATGCACAAAGATATGCGCTGTATTTGCTGTTGTTGGATACGGCCGTTATTCTGCTGCATATGCTGTTGGCGGGGTTGATCGTATGGCGACGACCGGCTGAAGGTATGGCTTTGTTAACGGCCGTTGCGCTGACAGCCAATGGCGCTGTGATTCCTTTTTCTGTATTTTCCCGCTCGCTGGCAGTGGACAGCGTTGGATTGGCACTCATTCGGCTGGTGATCTACCTGGGGTTGGTGACGAGTGTGTGGATGCTCTATCTGTTTCCAGACGGCCGTTTTGTGCCGCGCTGGACAAAGATAACGGCCGTTTTCTGGGCATTCTTGATTTTACCACCGCTTTTCCTGCCAGGTTCTGTCTTAGATTTCGGCCGTTGGCCGGGTGCGTTGCAGCTTATCGTACTCATCTTGTGGTGTGGGATTGGTGCATGGGCACAGTTAAATCGTTATGAACATGTTTCCGGCCCCGTGCAGCGACAACAGGCCAAATGGGCGGCGTTAGGTTTGTTAGTGGCGACAACTGCGCCCTTTACCTACTATTTTTTACTTTTTGTCGCTCCTATCTTTGCCGTACCGGATGTACCCAATTTGTTTCAGCAGCGCGTGGGCACCTCTTTGTTTACCGCGTTGGTCAATGTGCGTTTTGCCGCTATCACTTTTGTGCGTTTGCTCGCTTTGCTTTTCCCATTCTCTTTTGCCATCGCCATTTTGCGTTACCGTCTGTGGGACATCGATCTGCTCATCAACCGCACGTTGGTCTACAGCACGTTAACCGGCCTTGTCATCGGCTTGTATATGTTTGTGGTTGGCATTTTTGGCGTGCTGCTGCCCGTGCAAAACAATTTATTTTTGTCTGTATTGGCAACCGGTTTGATTGCTGCACTTTTCCAACCTCTGCGCGTGCGCTTGCAGCGACGAGTGAATCGCTTCATGTATGGCGAACCGCAAGACCCGGTGACAACATTGGCACAGTTGGGACAGAGATTGGAGGCAGCGGCCGTGCCCCAACAAACGTTAAACACCCTCGTCGCAACCATTCCAGAAGCATTAAACGTGCCCTACGCTGCCCTGCATTTGACCGAACTTGACATAAATTGGCAGCATGGTGCTGTGTCCGAAGCGGTCATACGCTTGCCCGTTCATTATCAAAATGAGGCGGTCGGTATGCTGCTGGTTGCTCATCGCGTAAGTGGCGAACGTTTTACCCCGGCAGAAGAAATACTATTGCAAAACCTGACTCACCAGGCGGGCACGGCCGTCCATGTCCTCAAATTAACCACCGATTTACAGCAAGTAAACGCGCAGCTGCGACAGGCGCAGCAGGCAGAACGGCAGCGTTTGCGCCGTGATCTGCATGACGGCCTTGGCCCTGCACTGGCCGGCTTAACCCTCAAGGTCGAAGCGACACGTAACTATGCAGAACGCAACCCGGAAGCTGCTGCTAAACTTTTACGCGAGTATAAAACCCAAACGGCAGACATCATCCGCGATATTCGGCGCATTGTTAATGATTTGCAGCCGGCGGCTTTGGACCAGTTGGGCCTATTGTCTGCTTTAGGCGAATTTGTATCGCGGAACAGCAACGGCCGTACACAACTCCTATTTGAAGCGCCGCAAACTTTGCCCCCACTACCGGCCGCTGTTGAAGTAGTCGTTTACCGTATTGCCACAGAAGCGATCACCAACTGCTTACGCCATGCAGATGCCACCCAATGCACACTTTCCCTGGTATCGGCCGTTGAGTTGTTATTGACAATTCGTGATAACGGTGTGGGTCTGTCTGTTGACTATCAAGACGGGATTGGATTATCATCCATGCGCCAACGTGTGTTGGAACTAGGTGGCACGCTGCAAATTGAAACCGCCGTTGGCAAAGGTACAAACATTTTTGTAGCCATACCGCTTCAATTGCCTGATGGATAAAATGATGCAAGAACCGATCCATATTTTAATTGCCGATGATCATACACTTTTTCGCGATGGTCTAAAGGCGTTATTTGCCTCGCGCACAGATACGGCCGTTATTGGTGAAGCCGCGACGGGAGCCCAGGCGGTCACGCTCGCCGAAGAGCACCAACCCGATGTTGTGTTAATGGATATACAAATGCCCGGTATCAACGGCATTGAAGCCACGCGCCGGATCGTGCAGACCAGCCCCCACATCGGCGTTGTCATTGTGACGATGTTTGAAGATGATGATTCCGTTTTTGCGGCCATGCGTGCCGGAGCACGCGGTTATGTACTCAAAGGAGCTGACCAGGAAGAGATGCTGCGCACTATTCGTGCCGTGGCTCGTGGCGAAGCACTGTTTGGGGCGGCTGTTGCCACCCGATTACAGAGCTATTTTGCTGTGCCCAGACCTGATGCACCAACGCAGGCGTTTCCAGACTTGACTGAACGTGAGCGGGAAGTGCTGGAACTGCTGGCGCAGGGCCATTCAAACACCGAAATTGCACGCAAACTTTTTATCAGTCCCAAAACAGTACGTAACCACTGCTCCAATATTTTTAGTAAGATGTATGTGGTGGATAGAGCACAAGCCATTATTCGCGCCCGGGAAGCCGGTTTAGGGCGTGATTTATAGAAGAAGTTGCCCGTTGTTTCTAGATAGTGATGTGTGCAGAGTATAACTGGTCCCAGAAAACAATAGTTTGTTTGCTGTTTTTGATTGGTGTGCGAAAATGACCGTGTGAATAATGCAAAGTTAGTCAAATGGGCTGTTTCCGTTCGAGTTCTGTTCAGCGGCTTGCTGCTCTTGTGTTTTGCTCTTGGCGCATGTGTTCAATCTGTGGATCCTACGCCGACGGTTACGCATGAGCCTGTGGAGACAACGGCCGTTTCAATCGCAACCCCGTCGCCCACCATCATCCCGACATCTTTCCCAACAGCGACCCAAATACCTTCCCCCACATGGCCTGCTGCAAGTCAACCATCCCCTACAACAACATTGCCCCCCTCCGCAACCCCTGATCCCTATGCACAATATTCAATTAAAGCCCTGGCAGCGCGTGCCAAGGGAGGGGGTGAATTAGAAATCGTCGAAACACTCGAAAATAACGATCAATTTGCGCGTTATCTCATCACCTATCCCAGTGACGGGTTGACGATATATGGTTTTATGAATGTACCCCACGATGGCACGGATTTTCCTGTGGCGCTCGTTCTGCACGGTTACGTCCCGCCTGAAGAATATGAAACTGTTGCCTATACGCGCCGTTATGCCGATGCGCTGGTTGAAGCCGGTTATCTTGTCATTCATCCCAACTTCCGCAATTATCCGCCTTCGGATAGTGGGCCAGATGCTTTTCGGGTGGGTTTTGCACAAGATGTCTTAAATTTGATAGCAATCATTCGTGAGCAAAGTCAAGATCCTGCAGGACCTCTCCGCCGTGCTGATGCCGACAATATCCATTTATGGGGACATAGTATGGGCGGTGGTGTGGCTTTGCGCGTCATTACGGTAAACAATGCAGCTTACATGAAGGCGGCTGTGTTGTATGGGTCAATGAGTGGCGATGAACGTTTGAATTACGGCCGTATTCAACAATGGAGCAATAACACACGCGGCAGTTTTGAACTCAATGCTCCACCAGAGGCATTGGCCGCGATTTCACCCATCGAACATCTTGATCGCATCACTACCCCCATTAGCATCCATCATAGTTATGCCGATGAGCGCGTGCCGGTTGAATGGTCAGAAGATTTATGCGCACGACTTGAGGCGCGCCAACATCCTGTAGAATGTTTTTTCTACAATGATGCCCCACATACTTTTATTCCTCCCTGGGATGATCTGTTTATTCGCCGTTATGTAAACTTTTTTGAGAACAATTAGTACATTATCAATGAGATTCCCTTCGGCCGCGCTCAGGATATGCTTGCGCGGCAGGCAAAAATTTCCCGACACGAATTTCACTGCCAACATTTTCAGTGCAGATTGTTTTGGGCGGCCAGGGCGGCGGGATAATGAGGTTTGAGTTCCAGGGCGCGTTGGTAAGCATAAGCTGCCTGGTCGAGTTCGCCGAGGGCACGTAAGGCTTCGCCGCGATAAAAGAAGGTTTCTTCGACATGCTGCCCGCTGGGATTCTCCAGGATGCTGTTTGTGAGGGTTAGTACGTCATCGTAACGGCCGTTGCTCAAATAAACCGCATATAATTCAGGCTGATACCACAGCATGCGTGGGGGCAGTCCTGCTAAACGCGCCTGATCGAGTGCAGAAGCCGCTTGTGTGTTTAACGATTCGTCAGGGTTGTAGTCAGCCAGTTCTAATAAATTTAAGCTGAGATTCGCCCATGCAAACGCATTTTCGGGATCAGCCGCTAATTGGTTTTGTGTTTGGGTTAAAGCGTTTTGCCACATGGTTTGGGGATCAGTGTGGGTGGAGCCAAGAACGGCCGTTACGACCGCTTCGTCTTCAGGTTCATATAGTAAAATGAATGTGTTATTGAACTGGCTCCAATACTTTTTGATGTCACTGTAACTGTACGGCCGTCCCTCATCTTCCCACGGGCCAAGAAAACTGTCCATGCTCCAAAAAAATTGTTCAACATCATCGTAGCCATAAATCGTCAGATAATGTCCCATCCACCCTTGCCATTCACTGGGTTCATACCCTTTTTCGATAATCACCGGAAAACCAACGATGAGCAGGCGCTTGAGTAAATCGAGATCGCCACCTCGGTAAACGGCCGCTTTTAGGCCGCTGTTTTCGTTAACATAATCGACAAGTTCATAGGGTGATACATTGCGGTCTTCATAATGTGGTTTCACGGCTTTGGCGATCTCTAACTGGTCAAAATCCTGGTTGTAATAATTAAACAGAATGCTGAGATTGGCCGGGCCACAATTATTATATTTTTGTGGTTCGTTAGTTAAACCGGTCAGGATTGTGCGCTGAGGCAAAGGCGTGGGAGATGGGGTTAATGTGGGCGTCGGCTGGGGTGTGCTGGTTGGTGAATTGTCTTCTGATACGGTGTCTGACTGGGGCGTGGTAACGGCCGTTGTTGGCAAAGGTGTTTTTGTTTGAGTAGGTAACACTGCAAGCATAGGCAAACCAGAATCAAACACAACCGGATTTGCTGGCAGCGGCAAGGCGGTGGGTAGGGGGGTGATTGCCAATCGCATCATATTCTCAGGCAAACGCCCGCGTATGTCAGTTGGCAAGGCTGCTACCATACGCGGCAGCAGCCACCAACCAAGCAATAAAACGCACAAAAAAAGACTTGCTAAAAATGCAGCAATTTTGATTTGCTTCTTTTCCATTAAAATCTATTATAACAATACAAGGCATTCCTGCGCAGGCAGGAATCTAATTGGTGAGTATTTAATGCTGGAATCGACAAATCGAGATGCCCAAAAGTGGAATAAACGCTTTACAGAGAGCCGCACCTCTTGGTTACGAGCGCAGCCGCGCCAATTGTTAATCGATTTTGCCTACCTGCTGCCATCATCCGGTTTGGCGCTCGATGCGGCTGCCGGTGTTGCAACACACGGTTTGTTTATGGCACAGCGCGGCCTGCATGTGATTGCCCTGGATATATCCGAAGTCGGTTTGCGTTTAGCAAAACAACAGGCTGATGCGGAGGGAGTATGGTTGGAAACGGCCGTTACTGATCTTTCCCAACCGTGGCTGCCTGCTAATATCTTTGATGTCATCGTCAATTTTCGCTTTTTGCAGCGTGAAACCTTTCCTGTTTATCGCACTGCCCTCAAGCCGGGGGGATTATTGATCTTTGAGACCTTTGTACGCACGGAACAGACATCACATGATGCTGCTTATTATTTAGAGCCGGGCGAATTACACGCTGCTTTTTCTGATTGGAATATTGTTCATTATGCGGAGATAAACGGCCGTTCGCGCAGAGATAACCATCAAAAATGTGCTGCCCAACTTGTTGCTTACAAACCAATATCTGGTTCCTGAAAAGAAAAACGCCGCACTCATTTGAGCGCGGCGTTGTCAGGAGGAAAGAAGAGAAAAAAGGAGAAAAACTATTTGGTCGCTGTTCTACTTACTAGACGAAAGTGATTGCAAAATTCTTACCTTNNCCTTTCCGTCTGTGTTAATAAATGTTAGCAGCCGAAATTTCATGAAAACATCTTCGGGGTCTCGCGGGTGTTAAATGTCAATTCGCCATCAATGGTATCAACCAGCACATGATCACCATCTTGCACATCACCTGTGATTAATTTCATTGCCAGCGGATCGATAATGCGCTGCTGCAAAACCCGTTTGAGCGGACGCGCCCCATATACCGGATCGTAACCTTCCTCGATGAGTTGGTTAACGGCCGTATCCGAAACCTCAATCATTACATCCCGTTTAGCCAACAAGTGCCGCACATGTTGTAGTTGAATGCCTGTAATCGCACGCAATTGTTCTTTTTCCAGGCGATGGAAGAGCACAATTTCATCCACACGGTTCAAGAATTCTGGCCGGAAATGGGTGCGCATTGCATTCATTACGCGTTCCCGCATAATGGCTTCATCACTGACATCTAAAATGTGTTGGCTGCCGATATTGCTGGTCATGATGATGACGGTATTGCGAAAATCAACTGTGCGCCCTTGCCCGTCTGTGAGACGGCCGTCATCTAAAACCTGCAAAAAGACATTAAACACTTCGGGATGTGCTTTCTCGATTTCATCAAAGAGAACGACCGAATACGGCCGTCTGCGTACAGCTTCTGTCAATTGGCCGCCTTCATCGAAGCCCACATAGCCGGGAGGGGCACCAATCAAACGTGCAACCGTATGGCGTTCTTGATATTCGCTCATGTCGATGCGCACCATATTGTGTTCGTCGTCGAAGAGGAATTCAGCTAAAGCCCGTGCCAATTCAGTTTTACCCACACCCGTTGGTCCCAGGAAAATGAACGAACCAATGGGCCGGTTTGGGTCTTGTAAACCAGAGCGACTGCGGCGCACGGCAGCCGTAACTGCCTGGACGGCCTCATCTTGACCGATAACCCGTTTGTGTATGCGATCTTCCATATGGATGAGCTTTTCCATTTCACCTTCGAGTAGGCGCGTGGCCGGGATGCCCGTCCATTTGCCGACGATATAGGCGATATCTTCTGAGTCGACCTCTTCCTTGAGCATGGCGTTATCTTTTTGCAGCTCGGTTAACTGTGCATCTGCGTGTGCCAGCGATTGTTGTAGTTTGTGTAAACGGCCGTATTGCAATTCTGCCGCTTTCTGATAATCCATATCGCGCTGCGCTTGTTCGATTTCGACATTCAAGCGGTCAATTTCCTCTTTGCTTTCGCGTACTTTTTGGATAGCCGCTTTCTCCGCCTCATAGCGTACAATCAATTCAGTTTGAGTTTCTTGCGCATCAGCCAACTCGGCTTCCAGCTTGGACAAACGCTCCTTGCTGGCTTTATCTTTTTCTCTTTTCAACGCCTCTTGTTCGATTTGTAACTGCATAATTTGGCGATTGACCTCATCCAAAACAGGTGGTGTGCTGTCGATAGCCATACGCAGGCGGCTGGCTGCTTCGTCAATTAAGTCGATGGCTTTGTCGGGCAAAAAGCGGTCGGTGATATAGCGATGGCTAAGTGTAGCGGCAGCAATCGTAGCACCATCCGTGATGCGCACGCCATGATGCACTTCATAACGCTCTTTCAAGCCGCGCAAAATGCTGATGGTATCTTCAACGCTTGGCTCATTCACAAACACTGGTTGGAAACGGCGTTCCAGCGCCGCATCTTTTTCGATATATTTGCGGTATTCATTCAACGTGGTTGCGCCGATGGCATGTAGTTCGCCGCGTGCCAACATAGGTTTGAGCATATTGCTGGCATCCATAGCGCCTTCGGCTGCACCTGCCCCGACTAATGTGTGCATTTCGTCGATAAACAAAATGATCTGCCCTTCAGCATCTTGTATCTCTTTGAGTACAGCTTTGAGCCGCTCTTCAAACTCGCCTCTGAATTTGGCTCCAGCTACCAATGCGCCTAAATCGAGGGCCACCAACCTTTTTTCCTTCAAGCCCAAGGGGACATCACCACGCACAATGCGCTGCGCCAACCCTTCGGCGATGGCAGTTTTGCCCACACCGGGTTCACCGATCAAAACCGGATTATTTTTGGTTCGGCGGCTCAAAATTT
>JAGRDI010000252.1:0-7592 GCA_020432765.1 Anaerolineales bacterium
TTTCATAATTGCCAGATGAATTATCATACCAGGCAATATAAGGAGTACCATTCGGATCAAGTGCGACGCGAGGTCTGAGAGAATCGCCAGGATTATTACTAATGCCGCCACCAGACGCGGAGCCTGTGCCTAACTCGCTCCATTGATACCCATTCCAATGGCGCACATAGATCTCATAGTTACCGTTTGTGTTATCTTCCCAGGCCACAAACAATTGACCATCATCGCTTACGGTTAAACTGGCGCTGCTAGATTGCCCTGGTGTATTGCTTATGCCACCCACGCTAGCTGAATTCGATCCGACTTCATCCCCGTTTACATTACGAATATAAATCTCGGCTGCATTTTCATCATGACTGTGATCATGCCAAGCTACGTATGTTGGACCAAAATTGCCAACCATACCTATACTTGGACTCCAAGAATCGTTGATGTTATTGCTTAGACCAGATGGTTGGATGATATACCATCCCGTTTGAAAATTTATTGTTGCCACATATATCTCTTGATCATTTCCATCTGATTCGTTCCAGGTTATGTAAGGTTGTGGATGGGAAGGACTGTTTGTGTAAACCATTGATGAAAAAGAAAGCGATTGCCCTTCCTGATTGCTAATGTCGTATATATTGTCTGGCCACCAATCATTTCCATTCCAACATTTCCAATAAGTTTCAGCATATCCACTCACCCAATCACGCCAAGCTATACATACAAAACTATCGTAGGGTTGTATAGCAATAGCTGGGGCTAGAGATTTTTCTCCAGTATTGCTTATCCCACCGGCCGAGGCTGAATTAAGGCCCATTTCTTCCCATAAAAAACCATTCCAGCGTAAGATATAAATTTGGTCAACACCACTTGAATCATCATTCCAGCTAACAAATGCATTATCAAATTGGTCAATAGCCATCGAAGGCCATGCCGATTTGCCTGCGTTGTTGCTGATTCCCCCTCCAGACGCAGAGCCAATGCCCACTTCCTCCCAGCCTGCGTTGGCTAACAGATCGATGCTCTGTTTTGTGGTTGTTGGTTGACGCTGGGCCGACGCTTGATAGAGTGCAATAATCAATAATATGCTGGCGATTAAGACTGGAAACACATTCTTCTTGCTCATGACACAAATCCTTTTATCAAATTTTTGACGCTTGCAAATTTAACAAAAATATTACCCATTGTCAGGTGACAAATGTCAAAAGATTCGTTGTTAAAACTCATATGGTTCATGGTGTTTGCTTTGCTTGACATTTATGGCTCTTTGGGCAAATGGCACACAACCAAAAAGCTATAGAGTTTCTATAGAGTCAGGGTTTATCCTTTTTCCAGATTACTACTAAACCCCATAGCTGTGGTCAATGTCTACGACAACAATTGTCGTAGATCAAGCGACGTTGAGCACGAGGAACGAGGATTGGAATCCTCGGCTACAAGATTGATATGTACACGGGAGAGAAATGATGAAAATGAATACCTATCTCAATGATAAAACAGAGCAGACCTTGAAAAAAACGGCCGTTATCCTCAGCACAGGTATTGTCCTGTTAATGGCGCTGTTTCTAGCACAGCCGGTATTTGCCGCCGAGATTGTTGTCGACGGCAGCACCTGCACCCTGGCTGACGCCATCACTGCCGCCAACACGAACACAGCCACCGGCGGCTGCCCGGCTGGGGATGATGTGGGTGGTTATGACACCATTGATCTGCAAACCGATGTGGTTTTAACGGCCGAACTGCCACATATAATGAGTACGATTGTGCTGGAAGGCAACGGCCGTACCCTAGATGGCAACGACAGCTTTAGAGTGCTAGAAATTCATCCACCTGGCGAACTCACTTTGAATAATGCAACACTTACCCGTGGAAACGCCAATGTTGGCGCGGCCATTTGGGCTTTCAACAATGCGTCCGATCTTACCGGAGGCGCAGCCCTTACCGTAAACAACAGTACGCTGACGGGAAACAATGCAACACATTCTGGCGGCGCTATTCGTAACGGTGTCAATAACACAGTGATTATAAATAACAGCACGATTGCCAATAATACGGCCGTTTATGGCGGTGGAGGTCTCCACACGCTAAACAATACCAAAACCATCATTAATAATAGTACGTTCAGCGGCAACGATACGACTTTGGGCGGGGGCGGCATACATATTACCGAAAATAGTAACCTGACCGTCACGCTGAGCACCATCACACAGAATTCGACTGGTGACTTCGGTGGTGGTTTACTCATTCCTTTTTCAACGACAGCCGCTTTGAACTTAAGCCTAATCTCTGGTAACAGCGCCGTTGATGGTCCTGAGATTTATTCAGATGGTACAGTAACCGCAGCTAATTATAATGTCATCGGTTATGGTGGCTCCGCACGCTCAGCCGGCTTCACACCCTCCGGC
Source organism: Anaerolineales bacterium (assembly GCA_020432765.1). GTDB lineage: Bacteria > Chloroflexota > Anaerolineae > Promineifilales > Promineifilaceae > JAACFF01. The sequence goes on from JAGRDI010000252.1 coordinate 2,394, forward strand.
ACAGATATTATTCCGTCCGGCCCATTGACTTTTATCCTCGATAACAATCTAAAAGACAATGGTGGCCCTACGCCCACCCATACATTAAAATCAAACAGCGCAGCCAAAGATGCGGCACCCAATGCAGCTTGTTCGGCAGCGCCGGCCGATGGACAGGATCAACGCGGCGCGGCACGCAATATTGATCTGGACGGCTCCGGGACGGCCAATGAATGTGACATAGGTGCCCATGAATTGCATGAATCCGTGACGGTCGGCATTTGTGGCCCGCTAGGTCCTCAGTTGAGCGGCCCACAAATATTTGATTTTAGCAGTGGCAACAGCGTTAGCATTGATGTAAAAAGCGCCAATGGCTTAAGGTGCTTGACTGTTGAGGAGATGGGGCCAGGCGCGAATCATTTATATGCCGCCCAGGCTGATGTAGCCAATCTCAATCTGGAAACTAACAACTGGTGGCATATCACCAGCAACAATGTCAGCGGCTTTGATGTGGACGTGACTTTGCCGTATGCGGCGGCGGATGGCGGCAGCCGCGTATGTAAATGGCTGGGCGGTACGGGGTCAGTTGGCTGGGATTGTGCGGATGCAGCTGACACAGCGCATGTTGAAAACAATTCGGTCACGCGCCAACAAGTCAGCAGTTTTTCAGATTGGACAGTGGGGGCGGCGACATGCCCTACGGCCGTAACACCCACAGCCAGCATCGAATTAACTGGGGCAAACAATGTTGACGTGCTGCTCAATTGGGATGATGATGCGGCCAACAGCGGCGGCTATGCTGTCTATCGCAGTCAAACGCCCTACTTCACACCGGATGCGGCCACGCTACACACAACCTTAGCGGCTGGTTCTACGTCAACAGTTGATAATGGCGCTGCCGGCTCGGCAAGCGTGAACTATTTTTACATTGTACGTGGCCTCAATAGTTGTGGTGCGGCTTCTGCTTACACGCAGCAGTTGGGTGCGTTTGATTTTGGGATTGTGCCAGGGGCATAGGTTATTTTTGTATGGCAGAATTTGTTCTCGACAGGTGATTAATTCAAATAACCGTTCAACAGAGCCACCTTTACCTTGGCCACGAAAAGCTGCAATCGGGTCGGCTGCAACAGGGATAATTCGAATAGTATTGTTTTCAATAATCCATTCCAGACGATCTGCAGGCGATAGATTGAAGTGACGTCGTATGGCTGCCGGTACGATTGTTTGTCCCCTTGCTGTGATTGTACTGCGCATATCAAACCTCCAGGGTGAATTACCATATAGAGGCAACGGTAATTCACCTGACTATCCGTGTCAAGACGAAAGACCAAAGACGGAATTAATGGTCATTTGTCCTTCGTCCTCGGTCAAAGTGCTAAGTGAATAACAAACAGGACTTACTATCAAACAAATTTGCCTTCTTTTTGATTTGACTTACTATTCTCCATCTACATCTACATCTTAAAATTGGAGCAAGCGGGTGTTATGGCAAAAAAAACGATTATCACAGCGGCATTAACGGGTGTCTTAACCACACGGCAGCAATCGGCGGCGATTCCGTACACGCCGGTGGAGATCGCTGAGGAGGCACGCCGCAGTGTGGAGGCGGGTGCCAGCATCCTCCATATCCATGCGCGGCAGGACAACGGCCGTCCCGCCTACGATGTCGAGACCTATGCCAAAATTGATGCAGAGGTCAAAAAACGCTGCCCGGATGTGATCATCAACTACTCCACCGGCGCGATGGGCATTCCACGGGAGGAGCGTGTGGGCCACATCACGGCGCTCAAACCAGATTTGGCAGCATTGAATATGGGTTCGATGAATTATGCGATCTATTCGCGCCAACAAAAGGCTTTTTATCATGATTATGTGTTTGCTAATCCATTTAAGGATATTGTGTTTTTCTTAGAGGCGATGAATGCTGCCGGGACACGGCCAGAAATGGAATGTTTTGATACAGGTCATATTGGCAATACACGGCCGTTAATCGACATGGGCATCTTGCAACCACCCTACCAATTCAGTCTGATCATGGGTGTGCTGGGTGGCATTCCAGCCAGTACCAAAAATCTGGTGCATCAAGCCGGGCAGCTGCCGGATGATGCTTTCTGGCAGGTGATTGGCATCAGCCGTCAGCAATGGGCATTGGTGGCAGCGGCAATTACGCTGGGCGGCAATATTCGTGTCGGGCTGGAGGATAATCTTTATTTGCCAGACGGCGAACTGGCGGCTTCAAATGGGGATTTGGTGACGAAAGCTGCAGAATTGGTGCGGATGATCGGGAGTGAAGTGGCAACAATCACAGAAGCGCGACAAATTTTGCAGTTGCCTAAATCTGGATAAACCAGAAAAATTCTGACACGAATGGCACAAAGGGCACGAAGGATAAACCTTTTTCCGTGCCCTCTGTAATCACTATGGTGGAAATTTAAACAACTGTAAGTTTAGCCGCTATAAAGTCGGCATGAGAGAGGTTGAGGCTTTGACTGATGAGGCGGATTTCTTCTGTTTCATCGAAAGCCAGCTCGCCATCGGAGGCCGCTAATTGGAAGAGGACAGCAAGGAAGCGTTGGCGTTCTTCAACAGTGGTTAGCCGGGTGAATTGGCGTGTCATACGGTAGTAGTCGTAGGTGACATCAACTGTATTAATGGCAACGCTGGTGACAAACACGGCCGTTTCCTCCTCAACTTGCCAATACTGCATAATCCTTTCGACCATAAGCGCTTTTTCATGCGCATCAATCTCGCGATTCACATGCGCGACCCGCGCCATCAAACCACCCGCCAGGCCCAAACGCCGCAGTTCTTCGTCCGACAAATCCAATTTTTTACCATTTTGATGCAACTGCTTTTGCACTTCGTAGTAGACCCGGTTTTTGAGGAAATCCTCAAAATAAACTTCACGATTGGGCGCATTAGCAACGGCCGCAGAGCGCCGGTTCATCGCGCCGCCCAAAAAGCGATTAAGACCGTCCATGAAACCTGTGGGTGATTCTTCAACAGATTGAATGATCTCGGCAATGATTTGGGTTTCGGATTCAGCGGGTTCAGCATCGGCCGTTGCCATTTCCTGCAAGGCACGCACAACATACGCTCTTTCTTCCGGCGTGCGAATCGCGTCCTGCAGATCAGCTACCAGCCGCGCACGCTCATCTGCTTCTACCGATGTGTCCATATATAAATCCAACAAATCCCACTCTTGGGCGGTTAGCTGGTAGCCACCAGTAGAAAGACCAAAAATCAGGTCTTTTAAACTGTTTTTTTCTTCTTCAGTCAATGTGCCATCGGCCCAAGCGGCTGCAATCAGCACTTTAGCCAGGGTCAAAACACGAGTTCGGTTATCAGCCATGTAATAAAAATCCTTTCAGATACTTTTGATAATTCTTGGGATTTTAGCATGATTAACCAACTTGAGTGCCAGAATCTCGGTTCGCTAATTAAAGCCTATAAAAGTTGCTGTATAACGGTATAATAGAGACACATGAACATAAAGAAAGCATATCTTGGCATCAAATTCTACGTAGATCATCGGAACCGAGCCAAAATCGAAGCAATTAGCGGCACATTGGCGCAGGTCGGATATGCTACGACCTGTATAACACGTGATGTAGAAAAGTGGGGGCAGCATAAATTCTCGCCACAAGAACTAATGGCGCATACCTTTAATGTCATTGCCGCCAGTGATTTAGCTATTATTGATTTAAGTGAAAAAGGAGTGGGGTTGGGTATAGAAGCGGGCTATGCATTTGCACGCGGTATACCACTTGTAACAATTGCACAAGCCAATGCTGATATTTCCACAACCTTACGTGGTATCTCGCAATCAGTTTTTCTCTATAATCATTTTGATGACTTAATTCCGTTTTGGAAAACGATCAATTGATTTGATCAACAAGGGCATATAGATAAGATGTTGCTTGAATCCCAACTCAATGTACGTTCAACTGAATACCATGAAAACCGGACTGTCATGCAAAAGCGGGTCGATGAGCTTGAAGAGCGCCTGGCATGGGTGCGTGCGGGTGGTGGTGAACGCGGCATCAAAAAATTCCAAGAGCGCGGCAAGCTGCTGCCCCGTGAACGGCTGGAATTATTATTAGACCCTGGCACGCCTTTCCTCGAAATTGGGCCGCTGGCTGCTTATGATATGTACAATAATGAATCCCCTTGCGCCTCACAAATTATGGGGGTTGGGATTGTCAGTGGTGTGGAGTGCATGCTATTTGTCAATGATGCCACCGTTAAAGGGGGTGCGGTTTATCCGATGACATTGCAAAAGACGCTGCGCGGCCAAACGATTGCGGCTGAAAATAGATTGCCTTGTATCTCGCTGGTGGAATCGGCCGGCGCGAATTTGCTCTACCAGGCCGAGGTATTTAACACCGGTGGGCGTATCTTTGGCAATCAATCGCGCTTGTCGGCGCAGGGCATTCCGCAAATCGCATTGGTATTTGGCTCGTCAACGGCAGGTGGCGCGTACATTCCAGGCATGAGCGATTATGTGGTGATGGTGCGTGAGAAAGCCACAGTTTATTTGGGCGGGCCACCTTTGGTAAAAATGGCGACGGGGGAAGTGACTGATGATGAAACGCTGGGTGGGGCTGAGATGCATGCACGTATATCGGGTGTGAGCGATTATACGGCCGAAAATGACACAGATGCGCTGCGAATCGGCCGTTTCATCATGCAGCACCTCCCCCAACCCAAACCCGCCATTGTAATGGCACGCCGTCAAACACCCGCTGCCCCCCAATATGATCCTGACGAGCTGTTAGGCGTAATTCCTGCCGAACGGCGCATACCCTTTGACGTGCGCGAAATCATAACACGCATTGTCGATGAATCACGTTTCTTGGAATTCAAGCGTGATTATGGGGCCACACTGGTGTGCGGACATGCCCATATCAATGGCTATCCGGTAGGTATCCTGGGCAATAATGGCGTGTTGTTTTCCGAATCGGCCAACAAGGCAGCCCAGTTCATTCAACTGTGCAACCAGAGCCGCACGCCGTTGATCTATCTGCAAAATATCACCGGCTTTATGGTCGGTACGAAATATGAACGCGAAGGCATCATCAAACATGGCAGCAAAATGATCAATGCGGTGGCGACTTCGACAGTGCCGCAGTTCACGGTGATTGTGGGCGGTTCTTATGGGGCCGGCAATTATGCGATGTGCGGCCGTGCGTATGATCCGCGCTTTTTGTGGGCCTGGCC